>NZ_KB235898.1:791498-1029896 GCF_000332155.1 Kamptonema formosum PCC 6407
CCCTGCCCCCTTGCCCCCCTGCTCTACTTCCACTGTTGCTGATGCAGGCTCTGCGATCGCGAAAAGTTCGCCCTTAAGCGCTTCCACTTGCGCCTCAACTGTCGTATTGGGGTCTAAATCCACTTGCACCACCCCTAGCTCTGGGTGTTCGATCGCAATTACTTTTCCCATCCCCCACAGAGCCGATTCAACCACATTTTGAACGTGATGTTCGTTGACGGCTTGTGCGCCCAACGTAACCAGTGACAAGCGAGGAGGGGTTTCTGGATAGCTTGCCAGCGCTTGAATTAAGTGCAGCGTACTGCCACAACTTAAAAGAGTGGTCGCCTCCAAGTCAGTCGAAACCATGCTCCAACAATGCACGATTTCTTGGATGTTTGTTACCCGCTTCCACAATTGTTTCCAATCTTCAAGGCTTGTAGGAGCGATCGTGAACGTTTGCGAGTCTATCTCTGCGTACTTTTCCCCTGGTAAAAGGAGCGTACAATCCTCTCCTTCTCCACGCAACCGTTTTGCTAGTAGCCCACCAATCTCCTCATCAGCCAAGAGCAGCCATCTTCGCGGTGTTCTGACTGCTGGTTCCTTACGCGCCACGATCGCCGCCTCGCGTGGCAATTTATGGGGGCCATCTATTTCTGGCCATAAAGCAGTTGTTTGGCTGAATCCCATTTCTTGCAACAACATTTGCCAGCGATCGGGAGACAATAGCGGATGGTTGGGGCGTAAGTCACGGTCTGTAAACTTCCACCAGCCTTCTGTTAAGCCAAAAGTTATATCGGCCCAACGTGCGGGTTCGCTGTCTTCCATCAGGATCAACATCCCGCCTGGTGCCAACAATTGCTGGACATTTGCCAGCGTTTGACGCAAGTCGCTAGTAGTATGTAATACATCCGCCGCCACGATTAAATCGTACTTTAGGGATTCAAATCCTTGCGCCTGTGGCGCTTGTTCGATGTTTAATACCTGATAGCGCACAAACGGGTAATCTTTAAAGCGCTCTCTCGCTTTGCCGATAAAAAAGGAACTGATGTCGGTAAAGACATATTCTGTGCGATCGACAGGCAGATGCGGTAACAAGTAGGCTGTGGTTCCGCCTGTGCCAGCACCAATCTCTAAAATTCGCCAACCACGTTCCTGCGGTAACTGATCGAGGGCTGAAAGAACCGCTTCTTGTACGAGAGTATTCGTGACACCTAAAACTTTGGCTTCGCCATAGAGCTTGCTTAATGTTGTTGTGTCGCCCGCAGGGAAGAGCAACTGTATGGGGTCGTATCTTCCTTGTAGTACTTCTGCCAATTTTGCACCGCAACGCGAGACCAGTGCGATCTCAGCTTGTGCTTCTTTTGCTTCGAGTCGATCGAGAAACACCTGTAGGTCAATCGTTTCAGGGTGTGAAATAACTTCCCATGTCGTCATCGACTTTTCGCCTCGGAGTATTCCTGCTTCGGCTAGGATATCGAGCAAACGAGCGAACAGTTGCCGATGTCGATCGACAACCCCCAACTCCGAGCCCTTCTGGGCAGTGGAAAAACGTTCGCCGAGTTCAAACAGCCACCCCATTTGTTGGAAAGCGTCCACAACGTAAGCCAGACTTAACCTTTCGAGTTGGGTATAGGCGATACCATAAGTTGCCAAATCTGCTTCGACGATCGCCGAAGCTAACTTTGTTTCGAGGCGTTTGCGAATATTATCTGGCGTTGGCAGGTAATTCGGTAAGAGTCCAAAACGCGCTTGAGGTTTCCACACGACCTGATAAAGCCAATTTCGCCAAGAGTCTTGCGATGCCTTCGGCGCGGCGTTTCGCCATCGCAACATTTCTTCACGGCGCACGAGGACAGATTGCACGCCGGACATAATGGCGATCGCACGTCCCTCGGTATCAAATAGATGAAGGTCTGCAATCAGTTTCTTTGGTGGCGAATCAATATCCTGCTTTCGATCTGTACTCAAAGGAGGCCGATATTGGGCGCGACACCACAGTTCTGAACTAGGACGATCGTAGACTTGCAGACTCTCAATGCCAACGGGTACATAAGTCTGACCTTGGCTGGCTTCAGGATAAGAGACCGTTATCATTTGAAGCCCCGCATCCAAGAGTACGGGATGGAATTGGTAGGCATTAAACTCGTGAAGCAAGATTTCTGGCAAGCTAACCTTGGCGAGTGCGATCGCATCATGGCTTTTGGCAAATGAGACTGGATAACGCCAAAGCTGCTTCACCCCCCGCATCATTGGCCCCATATCCATCTGACGCGCCATTTCTTCCTGATAAAGCACGTCTACCGCTACTTCTTCAGAACAATGTGCCTGTAACGCCATCAAGTCGATGGGCTCGGTTTCTAGCAATTGCTCTGGGACGAATAGCTTACCAGAGGCATGAAGCACCCAAGAGTTTTCTTGTTCTAAGGAGAGGATTTCAAAAAAATAAGCGGACTTTTCTTGTGGGCTTAAAACTATTTGCACAGTTTTCCCTTCATCGGGAATAATGAGTGCTTGTGCGATCGACACATCTTCGAGCCAGAATGTACTTTCTGGTTTAAGTGCTTTCCCTGCTGCCAGTGCCATCTCGAAATAGGCAACGCCCGGAATGATGACATTTCCAAATACTTTATGATCGGCTACCCAAATTGGGGAGTCGGAGTGGATGAAGCTTTGAAAGTAAATCTCTTGAGTACGCGACAACTGGAGCCGTTGACCAAGCAGAGGATGCTGTGCCACGCTGGCGTAGCGAGTTGACTTGGTAGTATTTGTGGCTGGTGGTAGCGATCGCTGATGACTACTAATTGGCTCTACCCAATACCGCTCTCGCTGCCAAGGATAAGTCGGTAGTGGCACGCGGCGACGAGCATACCCCCGATCGAAACCTGCCCAATCGACGGTCACACCTGCTAAGTAAAGCTTGCACAAACTACTTAATAGCTGTTGCCAATCATCCTGTTTCGGGCGCAAACTAGGCAACCAAACCCCCTCACCTTCAGGCAAGCAGTTGCGTCCCATGCCCAAAAGAACGGGTTTGGGGCCGATTTCTATAAATATGTTTGCCCCTTGACGCTCCAGGCTCTCCATTCCTGCCGCAAATCGGACAGGCTGCCGCACATGGCGCACCCAATACTCTGCGGTGGCGATTTGGGGTTCCTGGGTACAAGCTTCATGGCTTGCCAATTGTCCCGTCAAATTGGAGATGAGCTTGATTTTCGGTTCCGAGTATGTCACCTCTTGTGCAACCTGCGAGAAAGAGTCCAATATCGGTTCCATTAGCGGCGAGTGGAAGGCATGGGAGACGTTTAGCCTCTCGCTTCTGATTTTCTCAGTTTCCAACGTGGCACAAATAGCAGCAATCGCTTCCTGTTGCCCAGAAATTACAACACTTTGGGGGCCATTAATCGCTGCGATCGCCACCTGTCCCCTATAAGGCCGAATGAAATCTGTAACCTCCGCCTCACTTGCCGTCACAGAAATCATGCTCCCATCACGAGGAAGCGCCTGCATCAGCCGTCCCCGCTCTGCAACCAGTTTAAGCCCATCTTCCAGGCTAAAGACCCCCGCCACACAAGCGGCCACGTATTCACCCAAGCTATGACCCATCACTACGGTCGGCTGGATGCCCCACGAGCGCCATAACTGATAGAGCGCATATTCGACGGCAAAGAGGGCGGGCTGGAGATAGGCCGTGTTATCTAACGAGAGGCTATGCTCAGATGAGCCAAAAATGACATAGAGAATGGACTCGATCCCTAAATCTTGTTGCAGGATGGCATCACAGCGATCGAGGGCTGCTCGGAATGTTGGTTCAGTATCGTAGAGTGTGCGTCCCATATTGACGTACTGCGAACCTTGTCCTGTAAACAGGAAAGCGATCGTCGGTGTGGCATTTTCTTGTTGTGCTGAAATCGCAGTCTGTGCAGTTTTGAGTTGTGTTTGCAAGCCTGAAATTGATTCGGCCACCACTGCCAAACGATGCTCAAAATGCTTGCGTCCTGTGTTGGCTGTGAAACAGAGGTCGCCTAAGTCAAGATCGGGGTGTGCCTCGATATGGTGGATGTAGCGTTGCACCAGATCGTGTAAAGCCTTTTGTGTAGGGGCAGAGAGCGTTAATAGGTGATGACTCCGTTCTGGCAAAGAGGAAGTCGCTGTGGTTTCTCGCACAGGAGGTTCTTCCAGCACAACATGGCTGTTGGTTCCACCGACACCAAAAGAACTCACTCCCGCCCGTCGCGGATGACCATTCCTTGACCATTCGCGTAATTCCGTGTTGACAAAGAACGGGGTTGCGTCAAAATCAATCTGGGGGTTGGGTTTGACATAGTGCAAGCTCGGTGGAATCTGCCCATGTTGCACAGCCAACGCCGCCTTGATCAAACCAGCAATGCCTGCCGCTTCATCCAAGTGACCGATGTTAGTTTTAACTGAACCTATGGCACATTGCCGTGCATCAAGTACGCTGTCCGTACTGCGCTGAAATGCCTGTGTTAACCCTGCAACTTCAATCGGGTCGCCCAGTTTGGTGCCTGTGCCGTGCGTTTCCACATAACCGATAGTGCTGGCATCCACGTCGGCCCTGGCGAGTGCTTCACTAATAACATCGGCCTGTCTATCTACGCTTGGAGCTGTGTAGCCCATCTTGAGGGCCCCGTCGTTGTTGATGGCCGAACCTTTGATAACAGCCACAATGCGATCGCGATCGTCCAGCGCATCCTGCAAGCGTTTGAGCAAGACCAAGCCACCTCCATTGCCAAAGAGAGTCCCCTGCGCTTCTGCATCAAAGGCGCGACAGTGACCATCCCGCGATCGAATCATGCCCTCTTCATAGAGATAGCCCCCTTTGTGGGGGACAACCACAGAGATGCCACCCGCCAAAGCCATGTCACTCTCTCCACTAATGAGACTCTGGCAGGCCATGTGGACTGCTACTAATGAGGTTGAGCAGGCAGACTGCACATTGACACTCGGCCCTTTGAGGTTGAGCTTGTAGGAAATGCGTGTGGCGAGATAGCTGCGATCGTTGCCAATTTTGGCTTGAAACTGCGCCATATCCGTTTCGATAAAAGGCCGATCGGTAATGATGCCTAAATCGGAGCAGATATTGTTGAGCAGATAGGTACTCAGGCTCGAACCGGCATAAACACCAACTGACCCTGGATACGTTTCGGGGTTGTAGCCAGCGCGTTCAAAGGCTTCCCATGCACATTCGAGCAATATACGCTGCTGTGGATCGCACGCGGCAGCTTCTTTGGGGCTGTAGCCAAAAAAGTCAGCGTCAAAGCGATCGATTTCATTCAATACCGCCCCTGCTTTGACGTAATTGGGATTGTTGCTCAAATCTGGCGAACTTTGCTCCAACTCATCATCACTGAAGAAGGCGATCGATTCAACGCCATTGCAGAGATTTTGCCAAAATTGCTCGATGGTTTCAGCCCCAGGAAAGCGTCCAGCCATTGCGATGATGGCAATATTAGATTGGGCGGATTCAGATTGGCGAGACGAAAAACGCTGGCTTAGATTCTCGTGTGCGCCTTTTTGACTTTCTCCGTTTTGGCTTCCGTGACGCTGGGAGTCGATATGACTGGCCAATGTCTGAATCGTCGGATATTGAAAGAGCGCAACAGCCGACAGTTGAATGTCAAAGACGCTGTGCAATGCTTTGTGCGCCTGGGTCAAGAGCAGAGATGTGCCCCCCAACTCAAAGAAATTGTCATGAATGCCAACGCTATCCAGTGCAAGATGTCTACTCCAAATTTCTGCCAGACGTTGCTCTGTCTGCGTATGAGGCTTGACCAATGGCGTGGACAAAGCCGGACGCGCACGCTTGGGAACAGGCAAGGCATGGCGATCGCGCTTTCCACTGGGGGTCAACGGCATAACGTCGAGCTGGATAAATCGGGAGGGCACCATGTGTTCTGGCAGCACCTCTTCTAGATGTCGCCGCCAGATGGGTTCTAGTTGCTCGAAACTGACTCCATCTGTATCGTTTTGGATGATATACCCCACCAACTGCGTATCACCTGTAACCTCGCGTGCCACAACGACACATTCGCGCACAGCCTGATGACGTGCCAACACAGTCTCAATTTCACCTAGCTCTACACGGAAGCCGCGAATCTTGACTTGATGATCTATGCGTCCCAAATGCTCGATCGTGCCGTCGGGCAGGTAGCGTGCTAGGTCGCCCGTGCGGTAGAGTTTGCCCCCCTGCCCGCTAGTCTTAGTGAATTCCAGAAATGGATTGGGGATGAATTTCTCATTCGTCAGATCGGGCAGATTGTGATAGCCACGCGCCACGCCAACACCACCAATACAGAACTCACCCTCTTCACCAACAGGCACAGGTTGCTGGGCCTCATCCAGAATATACACTTGAACATTGTGCAGCGGACACCCCACTGGCACCAGCGTCGGCCAACTCTCTGGATCGCCATCTAAGTTATGGGTGGTGGCATCTTGAAATTCCGTTGCGCCGTAGTGGTTATGCAAGATAGCCCCAGTATGTCGAAAGAGGTTGGCGACGGCGGGTGTAACACGCATCTGTTCGCCTGTGGTGATGACTTCGCAAAGCGCAGTTGGGATGTGTCTGCTCCCATCGGCAGCCTCGGCTAACTGTAGCAGCGCCGTGACGGGCAGGAACAATTTCTCGATCGCCTGTTGGCTGATGAACTCGGCCAGCGCAAAGGGATTTTGGCGTACTGCGTCTGGAACTAAGACCAGCGTCCCGCCAAGACAGAGCGTGGAGAATATCTCATGGAAAGAGAAGTCAAAGCTCACTGCACAAAATTGCAACGTCCTGACACCCCGAACCGATCGCCGCGTCTGCTGATGCCACCAGAGCATATTGACCAGCGATCGATGTTCCATCAAAACCCCTTTGGGATTGCCAGTGGAACCAGAGGTGTAGATGCAGTAGGCCAAATTGTTGGGAGAAACTTCTGTTTGTAGCGTGTCACAGACCGTCTTTTCTTGAAAAACCTCGAACTCTCCATCCAAACAAACAAGCTGGCACCCTTGCAGCGCAGGTACGGTTGATGCAAGTTTCTGGGCAACGTTGTTTGATGTCAGCAACACACCTGCGCTAGAGTTACGCAACATATAGTCGATGCGATCGGCTGGATAATCTGCATCTAACGGCACGTATGCACATCCAGCCTTCAGGATACCCAACAAACCAATGAACAGTTCAGCCGATCGCTCGATGCAGATGGCGATGAGGTCATCAGGCTGGCAGGCTAGGGACAAGAGACGCTGGGCTACGTAGTTAGCGCGTGTATTTAGTTCCCCATAGGTAAGGGATCGATCGTTGAAAATGAGTGCGATCGCGTCCGGTTGCTCTGCAACTTGTTGCTCAAACAATTGGTGAACGCAGAGATCGGGAAACTCAGTTTGCGTTGCGTTCCCATCAAATAAAACCTGTTGACGTTCTTTCTCTGTCATGGGTGGAGGGCCTTCTATAGCTAGGGGCTAGGGGCTAGGGGCTAGGGGCTAGGGAAGAGGGAAGAGGCAAGAGGTTACTCTGTAAAGGATTCTGGACTAAAGGTAACAGTTGTACTTGCCCTAATCGCCCTGGCGGTTGCTATACATAATGAAGCAGGACACGCCATTGGTTGTTGCAGCTAGCGGCGTGTAGTTTAGTTTAGGGAAGTAATTTTCACAGGTTCCCCTGCGACGGATATCCCACGTTGCACAGTGCAGAGAGCCGCCAAACTCATAGACATTGCGGAAGGGAATCGGGTAGACCTCAAAGCCGTGCTTGTCGAGCAAATCATGAAGCCGATGCTCTTGCGCTTCGCAGATAACCTTCTTGGGCGAGATGCTCAACACATTCATCGCCAACCATTTGCTTGACTGGCAGAACATGGGCATCTCCTCGTTGCTTGAAGTGGGTTGTGCTGCTTCGATGAATTGCCAATCGTTGTCCATGAAGAGTTTCTCTTCGCCCTCTTTGATGGGGCGCTCTGGATTCGTTAGCACAACGCCAGGTGCCAACGGGACAAAGGTACAGTCAATGTGGGAGGGAAAAAGATCTAGTGGGAAGTGAACATCATGCACGCGGAAGCCGCGTGGCTCCAAATGCCGTTTGAGCCAGCGAATTCCTAGACGATTGGTCGTCATGGACTCCTGCACAAAGATATCACAGCCAAAACGGCTACAGTCTGCCGCATCAAAAATCACCTCATCCTGGGTTATGCAAAATTCAAAATCGTGCATCCGCTTAAAGCGCTCTTCTAGCGGCCACTCCCAGAACTCTTCGCGATACATGGCATCCTGCATACTCGGTTTGGGCGCAGTATTCCAGATCATATAAGGATCGTTGTGCCAGTATTCGTAGACTAGCTTGCGATAAGGCAGATACTCGAAGAAACGCGATCGCCGAGACATAGTTGCTTCGAGAATTTCGTTACCAAAGGTGATCAAAACATCACGCGGGCAGACCGCACAATATTGATTCTCTACCTCAAAGAGCGGCGTTTTCACAGACACGCCAAAGTTATGTTTCTCTGGGCGGCGCACAGTTACGCAGTGTGATTCTAGAAGTGCTACCAGCCCATTCAACTCCTCATTAGCTTTCTCTGTGACTTCTTGCTTTTTCAGCCCCCTGGGGAAAGGTAATATTTCCGCAATGTTTTTGTCGCGTAAAGTGGGGTGGTTGCCTGGCTCAGTCGGTTCAAAATAGGCATCATCTGCAATCCCGACCACTATCTCTTCTAGTTCATCCCATTCATTCCAGGCATTAACAATTCTTTTTTGCATATCTCGCGCTACATTTTTGGGGTTAATTGTTGGTGGTTTGTTGTTCTTAGTACATTTAACCATTAGTTGATCGATGACCTTTAATCCTGACCTACCTCCATTTTTTCAGCTACCATCTTTTGACTGGTTTCTTCTATAGTTAAAGCCAAGGTGTGAGTAGCTTCTAAAGCGGGAATAGATACACTATTCTCCTCAACATCACTGATATATGTCCTGGCCATCTGGACTCCAAACATCAGCATTCCAATGGCGTTGAACAAAAAGAAAGCCAACCACAAGATATGGTTACTCTCAAATTTAACTGCGGCTACATCCGCAGGCAAAAATCCTACACCAAGCGCGACTAAGCTAACATTGCGGAGAATATGCCCTTGAGCCAAACCCAAGAAGTACCCACTGAGTATGCAATATAATGAATTGCATACTAGGAGAAGTACCAACCAGGGAATAAAAATATCAATATTCTCAATGATTTCCGTGTGGTTGGTTAACAACCCAAAAACAGTATCGGGAAATAGCCAACACGCTCCGCCGAAAACTACGCTAACCAGCAGAGCCATTCCCACAGAAACTTTTGCCAGGGGTGCTAACTGTTCTGTGGCTCCTTTCCCTTTAAAGTTTCCTGCCAGAGTTTCTGTACCGAATCCCAATCCTTCAACAATGTAGAGGCTCAAACTCCATATTTGTAAGAGTAAGGCATTTTGAGCGTAGATAATTGTCCCCATTTGCGCCCCCTCGTAGTTAAACGTTAAGGCGGTAAACATAAAAACTAAATTGCTGACAAAGATGTTTCCATTGAGAGTTAAGTTGGAGCGTATAGCTTTTATGTCCCAAATTTTTCCAGCTACTTCTCGTACCTCTGGCCACGGGATTTCTTTGCACACAAAAAACAATCCCACCAATAGGGTGAGATATTGACTTGTAGCAGAAGCCACTCCTGCCCCCATGCTCGACCAGTCTAAGTGGATAATAAACAAGTAGTCGAGTGCGATATTAGCAGCATTGCCCACAACCGACAACAACACTACTAAGCCATTTTTTTCCCGTCCCAGAAACCAGCCCAGCAGGACAAAGTTGAGCAAAATGGCAGGCGCTCCCCAACTCTGGGTGTTAAAATACGCTTGAGCTGAAGACTTAACCTCTGGGGCGACATCTAGTATAGAAAACCCCACCACCCCCAACGGGTATTGCAACAGTACGATCGCAACCCCCAGCACCAAAGCGATTAAACCATTACGCAGTCCCACCAACAGCACACCCTCTCGGTCATCTCGTCCGACGGCTTGTGCTGTTATCCCAGTGGTGCCCATTCGTAAAAACGATAAAACAAAGTAGAGAAAGTTAAGGAGGTTTCCAGCTAGGGCTACTCCAGCTAGGTGGTGGATTTCCGAGAGATGACCCAAGAACATGATACTGACTAAATTAGCCAGCGGTACCATAATATTCGATAGGACGTTGGTAAAAGCTAGTCGGAAGTAGCGGGGTATAAAGTCGTACTGGCTTGGAAATGTCAGGTTCATAGATTAGTCCGACAGCATTATTCGCAATTTGAGACAGGCTTTTTCGTTCACTTTCTCCTAATAATCCGCTCCATGAAACCTACTCAAATCTACCTACGGCAGATTTGACATTCACTTCCTGCTTCTACCAAGGGAGTCGGCTCCTTCTTGTCCACAGGCGTAACTTCAGACTGAGCTAGCCTTACTTTTTCCGAACAACGAGACAAGTTAATTGCTGCGTTTAGATCGCGATTAATTAATAAATTGCAGCCGCCGCAATTAAATACTCGTTCCTTTAATGGCATTGACTGAACATGACCACAATTTGAGCAGGTTTTAGAAGAAGGAAACCATCTATCTACCAACTCAACTTTCGTGGCATACATTTCAGATTTATACGTCAACTGACGACGAAATTCATAAAATCCACAATCGGAAATGGCTGCCGCTAACTTATGATTAGCAATCATCCCGCTCACATTCAAATCTTCGATGCGAATGTGAGCATATTTTTGGCTAATTTCTGTTGTGGTTTTCTGCAAGAAATCACGGCGTTGATTAGCGACTTTCGCGTGAATTTTAGCAACTCTACGATAGTGTTTGTGAGCATTTTTTGATGCTTTTACATCTAACTTTCTGTTGCCCAATTCTTTTTTTCGATTTCTCCACTGTTCTTTGCTCAGCTTGGTTTTCGCTTGAGTGAGTGGACGAGGAGACTCGTAAGAATTGCCATCAGAAAGAGTCGCAAATGTTGATACCCCTAAGTCAATTCCCACTGGTTCAGCAACGGGATGAAACATTGGTGGTATTTTTTCGGCTTTAATAGCAAAGGATACATACCATTTATCCGCCGTGCGAGAGATGGTAAACGTCTGCGCTACGCAGGGAAATGGGATAAATTCTTTGAGTCGAAATGTTCCGAGAGTCGGAATTTTAATTGACTTATTAGCTGTCAATAAAAGTGAGTGATTCCAATCAGCAGCATCCACAGTGAATGAATCACCATCTTTTTTTCTTTTGAATTTAGGGAACTCTCCTAATCCTTTGAAGAAACGGGATAAAGCCTCCTTAAAATACCGGAATGTCATTTTGTAAACCCTAGAAGACAGGGTGTTAGTCCATTGATATTCCGGCATCTTTTTGACATGGTTGGTGAAAACTCTTTCGATTGCTGCTACTTTTTTTGTGCTACCACCTGGGAGGTTTTTCACTTCTTGATAAAGGCTCAATGCGTAGTTGTAGCAAAATCTAGCGTAACCAGAATGTCGCGCCATCAAGGTACGTTCCTTATTATTGAGTTTGAGTTCGAGTTTGATGGCGTACATAATCTCAATTACCGTTTTTGATTTCTCCTCATTTAGTCGTCATAGCGCAGTTTTTAGGTAGATTTGAGCAGATTTAGGTAGACTTTTGCAAACAGTTGTTACCCCCCAATATAGTTCCTAAACTCCCTTTTTTGGGCTTGATGTGTCCAGAGAACATCAAAGCGTTTACACCATCTATGGAAGCAAGGAGGCATGGCGGCGGAAGTTGGCTCTTTCATCACTCAAGCCTTAATGTGAAATATCTGCTGCCATGCCTGGATTGTACCTTTATTGCTTGTCTATTTTCGTTTAAGTCCCGTTTTCTAACGGCTCTGGACGACTGGCGGACAGTACGCCGACCCTGGTATGGACTACTACGAGCAGCGGTATCAGCAGCTAAGATGATGGTGATAGAACGGAATTGGGTCAGTTTTTATAAAGAGTTTTGACAACCGGACTTGGCATTACTTAGTTTCAGTCTTTCATCTCAAGTTTACGTTCTTCTGAAGCGAACATGAATCTTATGACAACAAAAAAACAGGTAGATACATTAGCAATCCACGCTCATCTCTTTACCATGCAGGGCGCGGGGGTGGGATATATTGCTGATGGGGCGATCGCCATTGAGGGTAGCCGTATTGTAGCCGTTGATTCTACCGAGGCGTTGCTGAGTCATTTTGAGGGCAGAAAGGTTATTGAGGCCGCGAATTGCGCCGTCTTGCCTGGGCTGATTAATGCTCACGTAGACACAAGTTTGGTGCTGATGCGTGGGGTGGCGCAAGATGTAACCAATTGGCTGATGGACGCGACAATGCCTTATTTCGCCCATATGACACCCGTAGCGAGCATGGCTGCAACACGCTTGAGAGTGGTGGAAGAGTTGAAGGCAGGCACAACAACATTCTGCGATAATAAAGTTTTTAGTCCCCTCTGGGGAGAATTTTTTGATGAAATTGGAGTACGGGCTAGTCTGGCCCCTATGTTCGACGCACTCCCACTGGAATTGCCACCGCTTCAGGAGGGGGATCTTTATCCCTTCGATATAAAGGCGGGACGGCGGGCGATGGCAGAGGCTGTGGACTTTTCCCGTGCATGGAATGGGGCGGCAGAAGGACGTATCACCACCATGTTAGGGATGTATTCGCCAGATATGGTGCCGCTGGAGATGCTACGCGAAGCCAAAGAGATTGCACAACGGGAAGGCTTAATGCTGCATTTTCATGTGGCGCAGGGCGATCGGGAAACAGAGCAAATCGTTAAACGATATGGTAAGCGTCCGATTGCTTTTCTGGCTGAGA
Source organism: Kamptonema formosum PCC 6407 (assembly GCF_000332155.1). Taxonomy (GTDB): domain Bacteria; phylum Cyanobacteriota; class Cyanobacteriia; order Cyanobacteriales; family Microcoleaceae; genus Kamptonema; species Kamptonema formosum. Next base: position 804,339 of record NZ_KB235898.1, read on the forward strand.
TTGGCTATTTGGACGAACAGTTGCTGGCGGTTCACCTGACAGATGCGACAGATGAAGAAGCGATACAAGTGGCCAAAAGTGGTGCTGGTATGGTGCTCTGTTCCGGCATGATTGGCATCATCGACGGTCTAGTGCCGCCCGCGCACGTCTTTCGGCAGGCAGGTGGCCCCGTTGCGATCGGCAGCAGCTACAATAATCTCTTCAATGAGATGAAACTGACCGCCTTATTCAACAAAATAAAATATCACGATCCAACCATCATGCCAGCTTGGGAAGTCTTACGCATGGCGACCATCGAAGGGGCGCGGGCGATTGGCTTGGATCGCAAGATTGGCTCACTTGAAGTTGGCAAAGAAGCTGACCTGATCTTACTAGACCTCAGTGCCCTTAACCTCTCGCCTACCTTGCTAGATCCAATTCGCAATCTCGTGTCCAACTTCGTGTACGCTGCTTCAGGACATGAAGTTAAAAGTGTTATGGTTGCGGGAAAACTGTTAGTGGAAGACTACCGAGTCCTCACTGTAGATGAATCCGCGATCGTTGCCGACGCGCAAGTAGAAGCCCAACGACTCTCCCAATGTGTGGCGGCCGATCCCATCCACAAAAAATTGGTGCTGATGGAGGCGATGGCGAGGGGTCAATTGTAGGAATATCCTTGAAGTTGTAATACTCTTGTGTGTTTGTTTTCGTTTTCTAAAGTCTCTATTTCTCCAGGTTTTTCCCAACTAACCATTTATCGCCAATAAAGCGAAAGTAAAATTTCAACAACTTTTACTGGTCAATAAATACGGGGTAAAAATTCCCAAAACACTTATAACCACTCAACCAGAAACAGCGAAAGAGTTTTTTCTAGAGTGCGGAAAAGAGATTTTAGTTAAAACCATTTATACTGGAAATGTGACCATTGATGGGCTCAATCAGGGAATCCCCTCCAGAAAGATTGGCAAAAATGATTTTTATAAATTCTATAAAAATATTTCTTTATCACCTACTCAATTGCAAGAATATATCGAAAAAGCTTTTGAATTAAGGATTACAATTATTGGTAAAAAAGTATTTGCCGTTAAAATTGATTCACAAGCCCATGAAGAGACCAAAATTGATTGGCGACTCCATACTCAAATTAATCCACATTCTATCTTTGAACTACCGGCAAAAATAGAAAGATTCTGCATCGAATTTTTGGAGGAGCAAAAACTATTATATGGAGCGATGGATTTTATTGTGACTCCCAACAATGAATATGTGTTTTTAGAAAATAATCCTTTTGGTCAATACCTTTGGCTAGAAATAGAAACAAAAATACCATTAACGGAAGAGATTTGTAATTTATTAATAAGCTATCTTGATGCTTGATTACTGTTTTTTGGGCTTCACCCTTCGAGTGAAAGTTTTAGGTGGGTAAAACGGGGAAAAATCTTATTAAACGTGAGTTCGATTTGTGCGATGCCTTCGGCTGGCTACGCCTACGCGAAAAAATAGCCTTCTGTTGGACGATCGCGCCCATGAAATGCTCTCAAAACTATATCTGTGAGTATTACTGCTTAGTTATCACTCGTGGGCTGGCCACCAGTGCGATCGCATAATTTGTCCACCCCCAGATACAAAAATTTTCTGGCGGGAAGGGAGTAACTTAGAATAAAACAGCCCTGTCAGAAGATATGGGGGCTTACCCAGGGTAATAAGCGAAGATGACTCAGCCAAATTATGGCGTTTTGATGAAAAATGCCTTGAACGAGATCAATAGCCTACGATCGCAATTAGCTGGGGTAGAAGCCCAAAAGAATGAGCCGATCGCCATTGTTGGTATGAGTTGCCGTTTTCCGGGCGGTGTCACCACTCCAGAGCGTTTTTGGGTATTACTGCGCGAGGGTATATCAGCCATTACAGAAATTCCTGCCGATCGCTGGGATGTGGATAAATATTATGATGCCGACCCCACATCGGTCGGGAAAATGTATACTCGTTACGGCGGTTTTTTGGATGAGGTCGATACATTTGAGCCATCATTCTTTAACATTTCTGCGCGTGAAGCCGTTAGCATGGACCCACAGCAACGCTTACTGCTTGAAGTCAGTTGGGAAGCTCTTGAATCGGCGAATATCGTTCCCGCAACCCTTTTTGATAGTTCGACTGGTGTATTTATCGGTATTGGTGGCAGCAACTACAAATCTTTAAAGATCGAAAACAGGAACCGGATTGGGCAAACCGATTTGTATGACTTAAGTGGCACTGATGTGAGCGTCGCTGCGGGGAGGATATCCTATATCCTGGGTTTGATGGGCCCCAGTTTTGCGATCGATACAGCTTGTTCATCTTCTTTGGTTTCTGTTCATCAAGCCTGTCAGAGTCTGCGTCAGCGAGAATGCCATCTAGCACTAGCTGGCGGAGTCGGTTTACTCATAGATCCAGGTGAGATGATTGGCCTTTCTCAGGGGGGGATGCTGGCACCTGATGGCAGTTGTAAAACATTTGATGCAAATGCAAATGGCTATGTGCGAGGCGAAGGCTGCGGGATGATTGCTCTGAAGCGTCTCTCAGATGCAACGGCCGATGGGGATAATATTCTTGCTATCATTCGCGGTTCGACGATCAATCATGATGGTCATAGCAGCGGTTTAACGGCTCCAAGAGGCCCCGCACAAGTCTCTGTAATTAAGCAAGCCTTGCATAGAGCAGGTGTTGCGCCAGATGATGTGAGTTATATAGAAGCGCATGGCACAGGCACCCCCCTTGGCGATCCTATTGAGATGGATTCATTGAACGAAGTGTTTGGTCAGCGAACGGAACCACTTTGGGTGGGTTCGGTTAAGACAAATATTGGTCATTTAGAAGCCGCCGCAGGCATTGCAGGGCTTATTAAAGTTGTCTTGATGCTAGAAAACAAGCAGATTCCCCCTCACTTGCATTTCAAGACACCAAATCCATATATTGATTGGAAAAATCTCCCCGTTAAAATTCCGATCGCGCTTCATGCTTGGGATGACAAAACATCGAAGGATAGAAAGCGGATTGCAGGCGTTAGTTCTTTTAGCTTCAGTGGCACCAACGCCCACATTGTGTTGTCTGAAGCCCCATCTAGCGAACCAATTGGCGATCGCGCGCGAATCGAAAGACCATCGCACTTGCTGACCCTTAGTGCCAAGAATGAAGAAGCGTTGGCTAACTTAGTTAGGCGCTATCAAGAGTTTCTGAGGGCTACTGATGCAAGTCTTGCTGATATATGCTACACAGCCAATACAGCACGCACCCATTTTGCTCATCGCCTTGCTCTATCTGCCACTTCATGCCTCCAAATGCAGGCTCATTTGGCCGCTTATCAAGAAGGGTCAGTAAGTTTGGACATCAATCAAGGTTACGCCCCTTCAAACATTCGTAAACCGAAGGTCGCTTTTCTGTTTACAGGTCAAGGTTCGCAGTATGTGCAGATGGCGCGAGAACTTTATGAGACCCAGCCTACCTTCCATGATTGTTTAGATCGCTGCGCCGAAATCTTGCAATCCATTTTTTCATCAAGAAACAGTCCGTGGGGAAACCCACTGCTTTCGGTGTTATATCCAGACCATGAGTCAAACGAAATTGACCAGACGGCTTATACCCAACCTGCCCTTTTTGCCGTAGAATACGCGCTTGCACAGATGTGGCGATCGTGGGGAATCGAGCCAGATATCGTAATGGGCCATAGCATAGGTGAATATGTGGCAGCTTGTGTGGCGGGTATCTTTTCTCTGGAGGATGGTCTCAAACTCGCTGCCGAAAGAGGCCGTTTGATGCAGGCACTACCGCAAGATGGCGAGATGGTTGCTATATCGGCCCCCCTCAAGGAAGTGAGGTCGGCTATTCAAGCTGACCGCCGAGTTGCGATCGCAGCAGTGAATGGGCCACGAAGCGTCGTCATTTCGGGCGATCGCCAAGCCGTACAAGTCGTCACCAACACGCTAGAACTTCAAGGAATCCGGTGCAAGAGATTGTCCGTTTCACACGCTTTCCACTCTCCATTGATGGAACCAATGCAGCAGGAGTTCGCACAGGTGGCGAGGGAAATTAACTATAGCGCTCCCAAAATAGCTCTTGTCAGTAACCTAACAGGCGACTTGATTTGCGATGAGTCTGCTCTTGAGGAAGGAGCGATCGCTTCTCCTGCTTACTGGGTAAATCATGTGTGCAATCCTGTGCGTTTTGCTGATGGTGTTGCAACTATGCAAGCGCAGGATGTCAGAGTCTTCCTCGAAGTTGGCCCAAAACCGATTTTGTCAGGATTAGTGCAACAATGTTTTGACGAGACTGCCGATCGCGATCGCCCTGTCACTATTCCCACGTTGCGCCCCAACCAACCCAACTGGCAGACACTGTTGGAGAGTTTGGGGAGACTGTATGCGCTTGGTGTCCAGGTAGATTGGGCGGGCTTTGATGGCGATTACGCCAGACGCAAGGTACGCCTACCAACCTACGCCTGGAAGCGTCAACGTTATTGGATCGAGGAACAGGCCGCTCCACCTTTAGAAACCACAGAAATCCGTCCCTCGACTACCATTGTGCAGCATCTCCAACAAGGCAACGTGCAGCAAATCATAGACCTTTTGGTGGCGACGGATGTACTTTCAGGCGACGCACGGGAAGTCCTACCCAGCATCATCGAACTGTTGGTAAAACAACAGCGTCAGGAAGCGACACAAGCGCAAATCTACGATTGGCTTTATGAAGTAGTTTGGCAACCGCAGTTGCTGCCGCTATCTACTTTACCTGTCAAAGTACCTGTCGTGGCAACAGAGGGCAGACAATGGCTCATCTTTGCCGATGCTAGTGGCTACGGCGAAGCACTTGCAGCTCAATTACGCCAGCAAGGGGATATAACTACGCTCGTCTATGCTGGCCAAGAATATCGCTCGGCTAACAATGAACAAAATACTGAGGGGGACACCCCATATTTTCGGATCGATCCGACGCAAGGGGAGGATTATGAAAGGTTGTTGGCTGTTCTCCCTCGCTTGTACGGTATCGTTCATCTTTGGAGCTTAGATATACCGAGCTTGGATAGAGTATCAGACCTAATCGAGAACGTACAATTAAATACTGGCACTCTGTTACATTTGCTACAGGCAGTCGTGCAACTTGAGACGCGCACTCCTAGCTTGTGGCTCGTGACAAACAACGCGCAAGCTGTGCGTAAAGACGATCGCGTAGTCGGAGTGCTTCAGTCACCCTTATGGGGCATGGGCAAGGTGATAGCCTTAGAACATCCTGAACTCAACTGTGTATCGATCGACCTCGATCGCGAAGGGCTTCCAAACGAACAGGCAAAGTTTCTGGCGGCTGAACTCCGCGCCGCATCTGAGTTCACACGCACCGCCATCCCACACGAAAGTCAAGTCGCTTGGCGCAATGGAACTCGCTATGTGGCACGGCTCAAGCGTTATCAGAAGCATCCCGCGACATCACCAAAAATGCTGATTAGACCAGATGCCACATATCTGATTACAGGTGGCTTGGGTAGTTTGGGCTTGCTGGTGGCGCGGTGGATGGTCGAACAGGGGGCTACTCATCTAGTGCTGATCGGACGCGGCCAACCCCAACCAGCCGCCCAACAACAACTGCAAGAGATAGCCGCGCTGGGTGCAACGGTGACGGTGGCGCAAGCCGATGTTGGGATACGCTCCCAAGTGGCTGATGTGTTGGCACAGATTGACAAGGCATATCCTTTAGCTGGTATTGTTCATGCTGCTGGTGTAGTGGACGATGGGATCTTGTTACAGCAAAATTGGGCGCGTTTTCGCAAGGTGTTCGTCCCCAAACTAGAGGGGGCTTGGCATCTACATACACTAACTAAAGAGATGTCGCTTGATTTCTTTGTTTGTTTCTCTTCAAGTGCAGGATTGCTAGGCAATGCTGGACAAGCTAACTATGCTGCCGCAAATGCCTTTCTGGATGCCTTTGCTCATTATCGGCGAAGACAAGGCTTGCCAGCGCTCTCGATTAACTGGGACGCTTGGTCTGATGTGGGAATGGCCGCACGTCTCAAACAAGCTTCTTCACAAAGCGCCACAGTTGGGCAAGATAGTAGCACTTTGGAAATTGCACCAGAACAGGGATTGCAACTCTTTGCCTATCTGTTGCAACAACCATCCGCCCAAATTGCAGCCATTTCCACCGATGGGCTTCGCACGATGTACGATACGCGCTCGGCCTTTTTTGCTTTGCTCAATCTTGACATATCCTCCTCCACTACCCAAGAGCAATCTACACCTCCTCATGAAGTTGGCCCTACCTTGCTCGAACAATTGCAGCAAACTCGGCCAAAAGAGCGAGAGAAAATGTTGCTGCGCCATCTACAGACGCAAGTTGCCGCTGTCTTGCGTAGTCCCGAATTGCCCGCAGTCCACCAACCCTTCACGGAGTTGGGGATGGATTCGTTGATGTCACTTGAATTGAGGCGGCGTTTGGAAGAAAGTCTGCAAATTCAGATGCCTGCAACGCTTGCATTTGATTATCCTATGGTGGATCGTTTAGCTAAGTTTTTATTGACTCAAATCGACATACAATGTGAGCCAGATACCTCAGTAATTCTCACATTAGATGAAAATGCGGAGGACAAAGATAGTGACAAAGAAAGAAGTACCAGCGCTGCTGTCGATCCCAGTATTACTTCCATAACAGAAGATTTATTCGCACTTGAATCCTTACTGAATGAGATGAAAGGAGATCGACAATGACAGAAAAGATCGCAGCAAATGAAGATGCAGCTACATTACTTCAGCGTGTAGGGGTAGCCCTACAGGAAGCACGCCAACAACTTCAAGCGATGCAACGCCGGGCGCACGAACCGATCGCAATTGTGGGGCTGGGGCTGCGTTTTCCGGGCGCGGATTCACCACAGGCATTCTGGAAACTACTTCAGAGTGGTGTTGATATGGTAACTGAAATCCCCTCCGATCGCTGGGCAGTCGATGACTACTACGATCCCAAACCTGGGCAGTCAGGCAAAATGTATATTCGCGAAGCTGCATTTGTTGATGGGGTGGATAAATTCGATGCCTCTTTTTTTGATATTTCGCCACGCGAAGCGGCCAGTATAGATCCCCAACATAGAATGCTTCTTGAGGTGGCTTGGGAGGCATTTGAAAGGGCTGGAATTGCTCCAAGCCAATTGATGGATAGCCAAACGGGGGTCTTTGTTGGGATGAGCGAAAATGATTATTACGCTCACCTAAAAAATACTGGCGATCGCGATAATGTCTATGCTGCAACGGGCAATAGCAATTATTATGCTGCGGGGCGTTTATCCTATCTGTTGGGACTTCAAGGCCCTAACATGATTGTCGATACCGCCTGTTCCTCCTCCTTAGTGGCTGTACATCTTGCCTGTCAAAGTTTGCGGCTAGGGGAGTGCGATCTGGCGCTGGCTGGTGGCGTTCAGCTCATGTTAATACCAGACCCGATGATTGGGACTGCCCAGTTAAATGCCTTTGCGACTGATGGTCGCAGTAAAACATTTGACGCTACCGCCGATGGCTATGGACGGGGCGAGGGTTGTGGCGCGATCGTACTCAAACGGCTCAGTGATGCGCTGGCAGCAAAAGATCCAATTTTAGGCGTGATACGGGGTAGTGCAGTCAATCATGGTGGGCGCAGCAGTGGCTTAACTGCTCCCAACAAGCTGGCTCAGGAAGCCTTGCTACGACAGGCGCTACAAAACGCTAAGGTTCAGCCTGAAGAAGTAAGTTACATCGAAGCGCATGGCACGGGGACACAACTGGGCGACCCGATTGAAGTGGGAGCATTGACGACAGTCTTTGGCTCCTCTCGTTCAGAACCCTTGTGGATTGGCTCTGTGAAGACCAATATCGGACACCTAGAACCAGCCGCCGGTATTGCAGGGCTGATAAAAGTCGTTTTATCATTACAAGAAAAACAGATTCCTCCTTCTCTCCATTTCAAAAACCCGAATCCCTTCATTGATTGGGAATCTTCGCCAGTTCGAGTGCCGACACAATGTATACCTTGGTCTGCGAAAAACTGCATCGCTGGGGTGAGTTCGTTTGGTATGAGTGGCACAAACTGTCATCTAGTCGTAGAAGAAGCACCTGTACGCCAAAACGAAAAATCAGAAAATAGCCCTGAACGTCCTTGGCACATTCTGACGCTTTCAGCCAAAAACGAAGCGGCGCTCAACGCCTTGGTAGCCCGTTACGTGGCATTTCTCCATGAAGCGCCCGCCATGTCCCTAGCCGATCTATGTTACAGCGCAAATGTCGGGCGCAATCATTTTGGCGATCGCTTAAGCATTGTCTCCGACTCGATCGCGCAGTTAGCAGAACAATTAAAACACTATCCACAGCGGCCCTCAATGCAAATGCAGCATAATGTGGTGCCAGATAATCAATTAAGCCCTAAAATCGCTTTTCTGTTTACTGGCCAAGGGTCACAATACATCGATATGGGGCATGAGCTTTATGAAACTCAGCCCACCTTCCGTCATATTATGGATGACTGTGACGGCATTCTGCGTCCATTACTGGGTGAATCAATTCTGAACATACTCTACACTTCACGTAGCACGACGCAAAGCTACTCGGAAGATTCGCCACTCGATCGAACCGTTTATACCCAACCTGCCCTTTTTGCTTTTGAATATGCCCTAGCAAAGCTATGGATATCATGGGGCATTGAACCTGATGTCGTGCTGGGACACAGCGTGGGTGAATATGTGGCCGCTTGTCTGGCGGGTGTCTTTAGTTTAGAAGATGGGCTAAAGCTGATTGCAGCGCGTGGTCGTTTGATGCAAGGCTTACCTCACGGGGAAATGCTTAGCATCAGAAGCGATGAGAAGCGAGTAGAAGCGACGATCGCGCCTTACCGCGCAGATGTGGCGATCGCGGCTATTAACGGGCCGCAAAGTGTGGTCATCTCTGGCAAAGATGAAATTATAGACAAGCTAGCAGCACAGTTTGAATCGGAAGGCATCAAAACACACCTGCTCGCAGTCTCTCACGCTTTCCACTCGCCAATGATGACTCCCATACTAAACGCATTCCGAGACGTTGCTAGAGCCATCACCTATAAGTCACCCAGCTTGTCACTGATTTCTAACGTTACCGGACAATTGGCAACAGACGAGGTAGCCACACCTGATTATTGGGTGCGTCATATCCACTCTACCGTCCGCTTTGCCGATGGTATTGCCACATTGCAAGAACAGAATACTGACATCTTCCTAGAAGTGGGGCCCAAATCAACATTGTTGGGCATGGCAAAGCAGATTCATAGTGACAACGGTTCAGCTAGTCATCCGCTTATGCTACCTAGTTTGCGCCAAGAGGGTAGCGATTGGCAGCAGATGCTTTGTACGTGCGGTCAACTCGTAGTTAATGGAGTCGAGATTGACTGGGCGGGCTTTGACAAGGATTATTCGCGGCACAAAATATTGTTGCCTACCTATCCATTTCAGAGAGAACGACATTGGGTCGAAAGTACGCTCAAAAAGCCCCAACAACAAGGGGTCGGCCCAATGTTGGATCAGATGATTCGGCTGCCATCAGAGAAAAAGGTGGTGTTTGAAACCGAGTTTGGCGTGCGACAGATGCCTCATATCTACGATCATCGGATTTACGGTGAAGTCATTGTACCGGGGGCAGTATTAGCCTCCTTAATCTTCAATGCGGCGCACGTTTTATACCCAGACTATCGGCATGAATTAACCGATATTGCTTTTTACCAACCAATTATCTTTCACGACGATGATACTGTCATCGTGCAGGCGATTTTCACACCCGATACGTCACGCGAGAATCAAAGCGATCGAACATTCCCACCCATGACCTTCCAGATTATTAGCTTCATGCCGGATGGTCGCTTAGAGAACGAACCGAAAGTCCATGTAACAGGGTGTCTTCGTATGTTACGCGATGCCCAACCGCCAACACTCTCCCCGAATGATATACGTCAGCGTTGTCCGCACACCGTAAATGGTCATAACTGGTACGATAGCTTAGTCAAACAAAAATTTGAAATGGGGCCCTCCTTTAGGTGGGTACAGCAACTTTGGCATGGGGAAGATGAAGCATTGACCCGTCTTCAGATACCAGAGGCGATCGGCTCCGTATCGGGACACCAACTTCACGGCATATTGCTTGATAGTTCGCTTTCTACCACTGCTGTCATGGAGTACGAGTACGGGGACTCCGCAACCAGAGTGCCTTTGTCATTTGCTTCTCTGCAACTTTACAAACCCGTCACGGGAACAGAGTGGTGGTGTTACGCGAGGAAGGTTGGGGAATTCAAATATGACTTCCAGATTATGAATGAAGCTGGAGAAACCTTTGCTAAAGCCATTGGCTTTGTACTTCGTGAAGCCTCTCCCGAAAAATTCCTGGGAACAACACACATACACAACTGGCTTGTAGACATTGAGTGGCAAGCTCGATCGAGTGATGCGATCGCTCCTTCTGATGGTGCTATCTCTGGTAGTTGCTTAGTTTTATCAGATCGGAGCGGAATAGGGACTGCATTGGCGGAAAGGTTGGACACTGCTGGGGTGAGAGCGATCGCGATACAGGCGGAGCATATACTGACCAACTACGAGCCGATATTCCCTACCTTGCCAGATTTACAACAAGTCGTCTATTTATGGGGGCTGGATCGAAAAGACGATTCTCACCCCATGCAGCAAGCACAAGATAACTGCACGGCAGTGCTACACCTTGTACAAGCCTTGCTCAAAACATACGCAAACCCGCCAGCACTCCTGATTGTCACCTGTGATGCACAAGCGGTGGTTGAATGCGATCGAGTAAATGGCTTCGCGCAATCATCTTTATGGGGGCTTGCCAAAGTCATCATGCTAGAACACCCAGAATTGTCCTGTGTCTACATGGATGTAGGGGCCGGATATTCACGGGAAGAGGTGGCTGACACGATATTTACACAGCTAACAAGAAGCCATCTATCAAGCGATGCCTGCGGCGGGCTGCGCCTACGCCAAGAGAGTCAGTTGGCTTGGCGCAATGGTCAAGCATACGTGCCACGTCTGGGCCGATACAAACCTAAATCCGAACAAGCACTTGAGATCCGCAACGATAGCACCTATTTGATTACTGGCGGATGGGGCGGTGTCGGATTACAAATCGCACGGTGGTTGGTGGAACAGGGGGCAAAACATCTCGTTTTGCTGGGGCGCAGTCAGCCTAGCACCGAAGTTCGTCTGGTGTTGGATGAACTAGAAGCAGTAGGGGCGCAAATCATCGTGGCTCAAGCCGATATTAGCGATGAGAACGCATTGGCGCAGATTTTGACCGATCTGACCGTACCTTTGCGTGGTGCGATCCACGCCGCAGGAGTGCTCGATGATGCGAGTCTGCTCCAACAAACCCCAGCCAAACTAAAAAAAGTCTTGTTGCCAAAGGTACAGGGGGCTTGGAATCTGCATAAGCTGACCCTTGAGCAGCCACTAGACTTCTTTGTTCTCTTTTCTTCTGCCAGCTCTCTGTTGGGCGCACCTGGGCAGGCGAACTATGCGGCTGCCAATGCCTTCTTAGATGGCTTGGCTGCCTATCGGCAAGGGCTAGGGCTACCCAGCCTCTCCATCAACTGGGGGGCTTGGGATGAAGTCGGCATGGCGGCACGACAAGGGCTACTGGACAAAATGCAGCAAAGAGGCGAAGAGGCTATCCCGTTACAGAAAGGCTTAGAGCTTTTCGGCGAATTACTGAACGAGCCAGCCGCTCAAATTGGTGTCGTACCAATTCAATGGACTCGCTTCTTGGACTATCAAAAAGGCAATTCACCTTTTTATGAGAAGTTTTCTAAGTCTAGTTATAAGCAAGCTTCGTATGATTCTACCAAAATAGAAGATATTCAGACAAAACTAAAGCAAGCTGCCCCACAAGATCGACCTAAATTGTTAGAAGTTCACCTTCGCTCTCAAGTCGCTCAATTGTTAGGAATAAACGCGGCGGAGCTACCAAATGAAGAAGGAGTCGGTTTTGTCACATTAGGTCTTGACTCGCTCACCTCTATCGAACTGCGTAACAGTTTACAACGCACGTTAGATTGCTCATTGCCTGTCACCTTTGCCTTTGATTACCCAACCATAGAATTAGCGGTTGAGTACCTCACAGAAATCGTACTCACGCCGATGGAAAGCGCAGCATCGCAGCAAGCAGACTCGTTGCCGAGTAGTTTGCAGAACCTCGATCCCTCGTCCGTCGGAACAAGCGTTGATAACAAAACAGATGTGCTAGACAGTACGATGGAAAAGCATACGCCTGGTACAACAGATGAGGATGAATCTTTGTCTACCATCCTGCAAAAATTATCGAAACACCTAGATTAGGTGTCAATACGGTTCAGTTAAGGCTATGCAGTGCTTAACAACTCACGTCCCATTACTACCACGAAGAATTCTTTCAATCAAGTCCCTCTGATATGCTAACCGCGTAATTGCTGATAAATCAATAAAACTTAAGGTGGCGATCGCTAAAATTAGTGGGCGATCGCGGAGGCACTTAATCCGGTATCTTGTAGCCAAGCAGTCAAGTGGTCGATTGTCTCTATGGCAGCAGCAATTTCTTCGGAAGTGGGCATTTTTGCTCTTGAGTTTTCCATGTGTGCAATTATTGCAGAAATTATCAACAGAAATTAGGGAGTGCTCAATGCCGATTCCAAAATTCGCAGAAGCTACACTTCGCCAAAACAGCAGCCCCCAATCTTTTGAGCGCGGTGAAACCTACTATCGTAATGACGCAGTTGAAGCCCTCACCTTGCGTGGTAAGATCCTCCAAGCTGAAGTAGAGGGTAGCCAAGCTCCATCCTACCGCGTCAGGCTTAGCTTTGAAAGCCAAAATTTAGCCGAAGCCTCTTGTACCTGCGCCTACAGTTTCGGTGGGTGGTGCAAGCACATTGTTGCTACTCTCTTAGTTTGCCTGCACCAGCCACAAAAAATTGAAGAACGTCCCACTTTAGAACACCTATTAGATCGCCTCAACCACCAACAAACTCAACTCCTGCTGCAAAATCTAGCCGCAGAACAACCCGATCTTATCGATCGCATTGAACGCCACATTAATCGTATTGTTAGTGTTACCCGCGATCAAAAATCCCCAACTGTATCTCCCAAAATTAGTACAATTAATACAGCCCCTTACCGTCAACAAGTTCGCCAAATTTTGCGCGATGCTGAGCGTTATTTAGAAGATGGGGACGAGGAAGATCCAATTACACCAGATATTCTTGACTTAATTTCAGAAGCCCAAGAATTTAGTCAATGTGAAGATGGCAATAACGCGATCGCCATCTTGCAAAGTATTACCGAAACCTGCATAGAACATTGGGATGATGTCGCTGATTATGGCGCATATAATGAGGGCATTGTTGAAGCACTCAATGAAGCATGGACGGAGGCTATTCTCTGTGCTGAACTCACTAAAGAACAGCAGATAGAACTCCAAGAAAATCTTACAAATTGGCAAGATGAATGGGATGCTAATTTTGCCATGAGTTTAGAAGCATTGCGCCAAGGTTGGGACTTTCCACCCCTACAACTTATCCTGCAAGGAAATATTTTAGAGCGAGGAGTTTGGGAAGGAGAAGCACCCGATTATGCGGAGGATATTGCTCTGATTCGGTTGCAAATTCTAGAGCGGCGAGAACGGTATGAAGAATACTTGTACCTGGCAAAAGCAGAAGGAATGAATCAACAATATTTAGTAATGTTAGTTAGTTTAGGACGAATTTCAGAGGCGATATCGACTGCCAAAACTCTGATGACATCAGTAGAAGAAGCAAAAGCCTTAGCTTTTGAACTGCGGAAACAGGGAGCAAAAAGTCAAGCACTAGAAGTAGCTCAAGCGGGGTTTTCCTTGGAGGGACATTGCCTGTATGAACTCGCAACTTGGGCAAGCAATTTAGCTCTAGAATTAGGCGATTGTGCTACTGCTATGAAAGCCAAAATTAAGGCATTTTCTGCCCAGCCTTCTTTCGAGGATTACCAGAATATTAAGGAGTTATCTGGAGAGGAATGGGAAACTCTAAAAGTTGAGCTTTTAACTAACATTAGCTCCCAAGATAGATGGGGAATTCAGGAAGCTAAGGTAAACATTTTCTTGCATGAAGGGCTGATAGATAAAGCCATAGAAGTTGTCACACCCTTGAGTTATTATCATTCTCGGCTCATTCATCAAGTCATGGAAGCTGCTATCCCTTACCGCCCAGATTGGGTAATTAAAAATGCGAGCCAGGAAGCTGAATCAATTGTTAATCGAGGTAAAGCAGATGTTTATGATGTTGCCATACAATGGCTGCATAAAGTTCGTAGTGCTTACCTGCAATCTAATCGTCAATCAGATTGGTTAATTTATCGCAATTCTCTTGTAGAACAACACGGCCGTAAACGAAAATTTATGGAATTACTCAAACCGCTTACTTAAGGAAATAAAATTGAAACTTAATTTGAATTAATTTAGGGATTAAGCGCAAGAAGATATCCCCTAACGGGAGAAGTTGAAAACAATTAACTTCTCAAAGGTTATGGACTCTAACACGACTTTAATTGGCTTCTCAAATACTTGCTCTAAACCTGACAACGCTCCCCCCAGTGAAGTCAAAGAAGTGGTAGCGGTAATTTTTCCTTTTCTCAGTCTGCCTCCTTTCGCTCAACTTCCCTTTAAAGTAGGCGATATCGTCAAATCTGGCAATTATTACGGCACGATAACAGCCCTCAATGAAACCGATAGACCTGTAATAATTACTTGGGATGCTAGTAACATAGTTCCAAAACTTCCGATCTTTCAATAACAAACCATTCGTGATATAAAATTGCCAGAAAAAAGTTTTCTCCCTTGACGCGATCGCAAACTGCATTTTATCTAGAATTTCTGTCGATAAATTTTCTAGTTTCATTTTCATTGTCAAATTTAAGAATAACAAACACGGATTTAAACGCAGATACCAACAACAGACAATTAAAAAATGAGTTCATCATTCTCAAATTTCAAGCAAATTATCTCTGTATCTGCGTTCAAAATCCGTATTTTCACCCTACATTTCCTGCATTAACCGCAGATAATTCTGCCGCATCTCTGCCATATTGTCCATCATTTTATTAGCCATGTCTTTCTCAACATCACTCATTTGCTGCCAAAAAGCAGCCGATCGCCTCGCCGCGATCGTATCTTGCCATAGCATCTCCAAAAGTTGCGCCGCCATTGGATTTTCAGCGTCTATAAGGTTGCACAATTGCTCAAACGCTCGATTTGCCTCGACGTGATTCGTAACATCCTGGGCCAGCATCAGGCACTTCTTCAGTTCAAGAATGGGATTTTGAGAAGAGTAAGTCATAATTAGAATCAGGTTAAGCTACAAAAACTATACTGCCATTCACCCCGACATAGTTATTATGACTCTAACACTTAAAGACTTAGAGCGGATGCAAACCACCCTCCAAGAATCTCATCAGGACTACCAACTAGAACTTGTAGAAGGGAAAATTAGCGTTATGGGGCCTTGTGACATCACATCCAGCGAAATCGGCGCTAGGTTAAGCTACTTTCTAAATGTGTGGGTCATTCCGCGCAAAATGGGGCGCGTGTATGACTCCAGTGGCGGCTTCATCCTCCCCAATCCTGATGCAGATTTACGTGCTCCTGATGTATCCTTTGTCAAGGCCGAAAAGCTCAAACGCAGTCAAAGAAGTTTTGTGCAGCTAGTCCCCGACTTGATGGTAGAGATTAAATCTAAAACTGATAGAATTAAACTCATTGTTGAAAAAATCGAATCTTTTTTAGCACTCGGATCTCAAGTTGGCCTCCTGGTTGACCCTGACAAAGAAACAGTTACTATTTATCGTCTTACAGGTGAGCCTGTAGTGTTAACTAGCAGCGATACTTTGACGATACCAGAATTATTTCCTGGTTGGGAGTTGCCAATTTCTGAACTTTGGCCGCCAGTGTTTGATTAATAGTTAAAATATCGTGTCACACTAAATAATTGATTTCAGTTCAATTCTAACTCATGGATAAAAAACTGCGCGTCCTCTCTGGAGTTCAACCAACCGGTAATCTCCACCTTGGTAATTATCTCGGTGCTATTCGTAACTGGGTAGAAGGTCAAAGTCAGTATGAAAATTTCTTCTGTGTGGTCGATTTACACGCGATTACTGCACCCCACAATCCAGCAACGTTAGCGTCAGATACTTACGCGATCGCAGCTTTGTACTTAGCTTGCGGTATAGATTTACAACATTCTACCATCTTCGTGCAGTCTCACGTCCCCGCTCACACTGAATTAGCATGGTTGCTTAACTGTATCACGCCGATCAATTGGCTGGAAGATATGATTCAGTTTAAGGAAAAAGCTGTCAAACAGGGAGAAAATGTAAATGCGGGTTTGCTAAATTACCCCGTGTTAATGGCGGCGGATATTTTACTCTATAATGCCGATAAAGTGCCCGTGGGGGAAGATCAAAAGCAACACTTGGAACTTACCCGCGATATTGCTGTCAGATTAAATCATCAATTTGGTACACCGGAAAATCCAGTGTTGAAACTTCCCGATCCCCTAATTCGCAAGGAAGGGGCCAGAGTGATGAGTTTGACTGATGGAACTCGTAAAATGTCTAAGTCTGACCCTTCGGAACAAAGTCGGATTAATTTGCTAGATTCCCCAGATGCGATCGCTAAAAAAATTAAGCGCTGCAAAACTGACGCGGTGCGAGGTTTGACCTTTGACAGTAGCGATCGCCCCGAAGCTAGAAACTTATTGACACTTTATCTGCTACTCTCTGGGAAAACTAAGGAAGATGTTACCGCAGAGTGTCAAGATATGGGTTGGGGTGAATTTAAGCCATTGTTGACAGAAACGACAATTAACGCGCTCAAACCGATTCAGGACAAGTATAAAGATATAATGGACGATCGCGGCTATCTGGAATCAGTTTTGCGTCAGGGGAAGGAACAAGCTAGTGCGATCGCCAACCAAACGCTTACAAAAGTTAAAAAAGCCTTTGGTTATTCTCTCCCTGATTGATAGGTAAAATAAGTTAAAACCCCCCAGCGAATATAATTCGCTAAGTAATGCGGGAACACAAACAAAGTCCCCCTACGCGGACTATAAAAAAACCAGGTTGTTAAAACCCGCGTAGGCGGGTTTAGTTTGTGTAGAAGCGGTTTTAACCGCCCAGTTTTAGAAACTCAATAACCAAGTAAAATCTCAAATATCAAATCGGATGAATCGTTTTCGTACCGCCTGCAAAACCCCTGGAGAATTTATCATTACCGCCGAGGTGACACCGCCCAAAGGCGGCGACCCCACCCACATGATTAAAATGGCTCAAACTCTCAAAGATAGAGTCCATGCAGTCAATATTACCGATGGCAGTAGAGCCGTATTGCGGATGTGTCCTTTGGCAGCTTCCGTAATTTTATTACAACACGAAATAGAACCAATTTGTCAAGTAGCTTGTCGCGATCGCAACCAAATCGGTATTCAAGCTGACCTCATGGGCGCTCACGCTTTAGGCATCAGAAATATCCTAGCATTAACAGGCGATCCAGTCAAAGCAGGCGACCATCCCAAAGCCAAAAGTGTTTTTGATTTAGAAGCAGTAAGATTGCTGCAATTAATTCAAAAAATGAATTGCGGTACTGACTGGAATGACAAACCTTTAACCGATGGCATTACCGAATTATTTGTAGGTGCAGCCGTCGATCCTCAATCCCCTAGTTGGTCAGGATTGCAAAGTCGATTCGAGAAGAAAATAGCAGCAGGTTCTCAATTTTTCCAAAGTCAATTAATCAGCGATTTTGAAATTTTAGATAAATTTATGAATCAAATCGCCGCAGGTTGTAACAAGCCAATCTTAGCAGGAATATTTCTACTGAAATCTGCAAAAAATGCCGAATTTATCAATAAATACGTACCCGGCGTTAATATCCCCCAGCACATAATCGATCGTTTAGCAAATGCTTCAGAACCTTTAGAAGAAGGGATAAAAATTGCCGCAGAACAGGTTCAATTAGCGCGGCAACTTTGTCAAGGAGTTCATGTTATGGCCGTGAAGCGGGAAGATTTAATTCCCCAAATTCTGGATAAGGCCGGAATTCCACCACTAACTTAATTACAATGGAATGGTTGTCAACCCCTATCTAGCAGCTAATTCATACCCGAATTAGATTTGTCTTTGTTACTGCGCTGCATTTTAATTAGTTCCCCTTTAGAAGCAATCAAAGAATTTCGTAAAGGTATTAGTAGCAATGACTAATTCAGAATTACCCAATCCCGATCGAGAACATATCAAAATAGTAGACTCCCAAATCTCAGAAGTAACCGTCTACACAAATCAAGCGCGGGTGACGCGCCGAGGTTTAGTAACATTAACTGGGAACGAGAAAGAATTAGTTATCGCCTCTCTCCCCCGAACAATTCAAACTGAGTCTGTAAGAGCAACTGGTGCCGGTACAATAGCAGTAAACTTATTAGGGGTTCGCACAGAACAAATCTTTACAACTGAACCAGTAGAAGAAAAAAATAGATTATTATCTAAAAGAATCGAGCAGCTAGAAGAACAAAAACGCACAATTGCAGATCAATTAACAGCGCGAAAATTACAACTTAAATTTGTCGAAGGATTAAGCGATAAATCAGTCGGTTTCTTTTCTAGTAGTCTGGCAAAACAACAGGTTGGCTTGAATGAAACTGGAGAATTATTAAATTTCTTAGGACAAAATTACCGGAAATATATCGGCGCGATAGCGCAGCTAGAAAAACAGCAGCAACAGTTAGATAAACAATTACAAGCTATCCGCAGACAATTACAGCAAATACAAAATCATCGTCCTCAAGAAAGTTTTAGCATTTTTGTTGCCATAGAAGCAAGTGAAAGTGGCGATTTTGAATTAGAAGTGTCTTATATGATAAATCGAGCCAGTTGGACACCACTTTATGACTTGCGCGTAAACACCACCGACAACCAAATTAATCTTAGTTACTTAGCCGAAGTCAATCAGAATACAGGTGAAGATTGGACAAATATAGCACTCACTTTGTCTACAGCTAAACCAGGATTAGGAACTTTACCGCCTAAGCTTGACCCTTGGTATATCGATGTATTTCACCCAATACCTATCGACAAGCCAGAATTTATGAGACAAAGAACTATGAGAAAAACCGCAGCCAGCGAAGAAATATTTAGGGCCGCAGATATGGTATTGGAAGACGAAGAAAATCTAGGGAGCGTATTTCCAGCATCCGCACCCATAGCCGCTCAAACGGCGACAGCCACAGTTTCTACAGAAGGCGGTGTAGTCACATTTCAAATAGGAGGAAATAGCAATATCCCTAATGATGGAAATCCGCAAAAAGTAACTATTTTTAATGAAAATTACCCCAGTCACCCTGAATATATTGTTCTTCCTCGATTAGTTAGTTTCGCCTATTTACAAGCAGTTGTAACTAATCCTCTCACTGGAGCGACATTATTACCAGGGAAAGCTAATATCTTTCGGGACAACACTTTTGTTGGTACAACCCAGTTAGAAAATATTGCCCCTGGCCAAGAATTTAAGCTTAATTTAGGTATTGATGAAGGGTTAAAGATTGAGCGCGAGTTAGTTGAAAGACAAGTAGATAAGAAATTAATCGGTAATCAGCGACGCACGAGTTATGCTTATCGGCTGATCATTACAAATTTACGACAAGTCTCAGCAAGTTTGACCCTGAAAGAGCAACTACCAGTGAGTCGCAACGAGCAAATAAAGGTGCGCCTTACTCTGACTAATCCAAAGGTACAACTAGGAGAAATGGGCTTGTTAGAATGGGTAATCGAGCTTCCACCTCAAGGTAAACAAGAGTTATACTATCAGTTTGTCGTCGAGCATTCTCCTGACTTAAATATATTGGGTTTAGATATTTAGCTAATAGTTAGTGGTTAGTGGTTAGTGGTTAGTGGTTAGTTGTTAGTTGTCATTGCAAGCCAAGCGTTGGCGTAGCCTGCCCGTTAGGGCTTAGCAATCGCAATACTTTGAAACTACTGCGGCGTACCAATTACCAATTACCAATTACCAATTACCAAATTCTAATCATTGAGAAACTCACCTTCACAAATAATTTCCGATCTATTGATCAAATCATCTGGGTCCCAAAGAGAGCCTAAAGTTGTATTGAAATATTCCCCACCATTATTAACTTCCATGCGCGGTGCTTCTTTGGAGTAAGCTTTAACATGAGGAGTGCAGCGCTGCGCCTGATAGAAGAAATAAGCTTCAGAATTGATGCACATTACGTGATAGAAATCCTTATTAGCTCCTGGTGCATCTCCCAATTTATATCGCGCTAAACCCCTATTTAGATAAGCTTTAACGTAAGTAGGATCGAGCTGTAATGCCTTGTCAAAATCTTCAATTGCCAGCTTCATTTCTAGCAATTTATAGCGAACACAACCTCGGTTATAGAACGCATAAACATTTGTTGGATCGAGCTTGAGTGCTTCATTATAATCATCAATTGCTTTCAGATTGTCTCCTAAGTGGTGATAGGATAAACCACGATTGATATAACCCTTGATGTAAGTGGGATTAAGCTGTAATGTTTGATTAAAATCATCAATTGCTTTCTGCTTATCTCCCAAAAGATAGTAAGCCCGTCCTCGATTGTAATAAGTTTTATAGTTACTAGGATTAATAGCTATGGCTCGATCGTAATCGTGAATTGCCGCATCGTATTCTCCTAAATTTGCTAGAACCAGCCCTCGATTATTATAGATTGCATCGCTTTGAGGATTGCTTTCTAGTGCGCGGTTAAGATCCTCAATTGCTTTTTGATTTTCTCCTAAATGTCGCCAAGCATTTCCTCGGTTGAGGTAAGCCTCAAACAAATCAGGGCTAATATCTAGTGCTTGGCTAAGATCTGTAATTGCTTTCTGGTAATCTTTAAGATAATAGTAAACTAGGCCGCGATTGTTATAAGTTTTGGCATCGCTAGGATTGATTGCAAGTACCTGATTGAAGTCCGCGATCGCATCTTCGTAGTATCCTTTTTTAGCTTTGTTTAAACCACGCTTGTACAATTGCTTAATATTCATCTGCTTTCTCCCTTAGAAATACTTGGCAAGGTACAAAATTTAATTGGTAATTGGTAATTGGTAATTGATAATTGGTAATTGATAATTGGTAATTGATAATTGGTAATTGATAATTGGTAATTGGTAGTTATAAGAAGTACCTACCCTTAAAAACTTGTATTAACAACTAACCACTAACAACTAACCACTAATAACTCACAACTAACCATTAACCATTAACCATTAACTATTCCCTGTATTGTTCTTCAATATACATTGGCACGACCTCCAATTCTGGAAGCTGAATCAGTTCTTTTTCTGTTTCCTTTTCCTTAACCGATATAGGCAAAAGCACCGTTTTTGGCTTTTCAATCCAACAACTTGCTAAAGGTAAAGTTTGCTCCAAATCTTCTAAAGGTCGAGGAATTACCATCACCGCATTTAACTCACCAATGCGCTCAGCTTCGTACATTCCCGCCTCAACCGCCATCGCCACATCTGCTACTGCACCTCTGATAATAGCGGTACACAAACCCGATCCAATTTTTTCATAGGCGGCTAAGTGTACTTCGGCTGACTTGAGCATAGCATCGCAAGCACCGACCATTGCCGGGAAGCCCCGCGTTTCTAGCAGGCCAATCGCTTGATTGCTCAAGCGAGAGTGACCACCGCTAAGGGAAAGTTCGGACAAACGTGCCCCAATTGGAAGTACCTCTTCCAAGTTTGGTAAAGGTCTAGCAATCACTAACTTAGAAACAAATTGCCCAAATTGTTCGGCTGTCTGAGCACCCGACTCTACGGCTAAACGGACATCAGAAATTCTGCCACGCACGATCGCCGTACAGTAACCGCTGCCAATTTTTTCATATCCTACTAAAGTCACCCCCGCTGACTTCAGCATCATATCAGCAGTCCCAACGATCGCAGGAAAACTTCGGGTTGATACTAAACCCAGAGCCATATCCTTAAAGCTTTGTTCGTGGTGCGATCGCTCGTAAGCGATTGGTCTTGGGGTGTGGGTGTCCATTTTAAACCTCCATTAGAGGATAGTTACTCAAAATAAATACTTATCTATAGTTTTAGTTTGACAGAGCCCAAGACAGATTGGCGAAATACTCATAACTTCATTACTGCCACAAAGCATTGGCGATCGCGATCGGGCCAATTATAGCGAAATCTGCACGCAATTATGCGGAGCTACTAGGAGGGGGAGCCTTACCGTTTTCCTCATTCTTAAAGTATGCCCGATGGGGAAACAGCGTCGTCATCAGACTATTTATGTGAGCTTGACCGTGCATAATCCCCATGGACATTGCAGGTTCTGGCGATCGCTCTTCTTTGGCTGACTCCGGTACTGACTGTGCGATTTGTTCCGGTACTGGCTCTGAGCTCGCCTCTGCTGTCGCGGGGACTTCCACAGGCGGCTTAGCAGGCTGTGGAGCTTCTACACTTGCCGTTACTTGGCGGCTACTATCTCCGATCAAAGAACCAGCAGCCAACATTTGCGAGTTCTCAATTGCAGGATTTAAAATTGTCACCCCTGAGCCAATACAGGCATTAGCGCCAATTTTCCCAGCACCTACCACCAGCACCCCTGTTCCCAGGATAACGCCAGCTTCTACGATCAGAGTACCTCCACGGGCGTGGAGGATCGTGCCCATACCGATGCAAGCACCGGATGCGATCGCTATTTTACTATCCGGCTCAGCTTTGAGGATGACACCAGGCGCGATCGCCGCGCCCTCATCAACAGTTACATCGCCACTCACATAAATCTGAGAGTTGCTAAGTAGTTGCAGTGGCGATACGTACATAATTGGTAATTGCTAATTGCTAATTGCTAATAAAAGCAGTACCTACCCGATGGAAAACTGCTAGAGCGGTTTTAAGGGAGGGTTTAGCGGATATTTTTGCAACCAACAGATAACTTCTGTACAAAACCCGCCCACTGCGATCGGGGCGGGTTCAACAGATATTTAAGGACGTTGGATGAGTTCTTCAAGAACCCGCCGCTTCGCTTTAGGGTCAATCCCAATCAAGCGCACGTATTCACCCTTATGCTCGTTCATACAGCCTTCCAGAGCAGCAAGCACTTCAGCTTCGCGATTGGAATCAATCGGAGAGCAAGTATGCCAAGAACTGGTACGGAAGCGGCGCTGATCGGCGTGTTCCGTACCAATTTTGTAACCTTGTGCCAGTAAGTTACGTACCTTCTCCACCGTCCCTTGAGCCAAGGAACCATTACTGGAATGAGAGCTATAAGCTTTAGAGCTATAAGCTGCCGAAGCTGTTCCCCCATTAGCCTTAGCTGTTTGAGCAACAGGGCCGTCTGGTCGCTGGATAATCTCTTCAAGTACCCGCCGCTTCGCTTTAGGGTCAATCCCAATCAAGCGCACGTATTCCCCTGCGTACTGAGTCATCAGCGCCTCGATCGCCGCAATTACTTGGGCTGTGCCTGTCGCCTGAATTGACGCTCCGCTTTGCCAAGAACTGGTGCGGAAACGACGTTGGTCGGCGTGTTCAGTACCAACTTTGTAACCCTGAGCCAAAAGGCCGCGTACTTGTTCGGCAACTTCTGCACTCAACTTGCCACTTGACACAGAACCACTACTGTGATTACCGTAAGCAACTTTCCCATTAGACTTCGGAGCCGCAGAACCATTAGAGTTATTCTCTCCTGGCCGTTGGATAATTTCTTCCAAAACACGACGCTTAGCCTTGGGGTCAATCCCAATCAAGCGCACATATTCACCCTTGTGCTCGTTCATCAAAGATTCCAGAGTCGCGAAGACCTCACCTTCACGCTTACCTTGCAAAGAAGGCCCGCTTTGCCAAGAACTGGTGCGGAAGCGACGCTGGTCTGCATATTCTGTTCCAATGTTGTAACCTTGAGCCAAGAGGTTGCGTACCTGCTCAACGGTTTGCTGATTCAATTGGCTACTTGACGAGCCTGCATAGCTAGTTTGCATCTTCGGCGACCCATTTTTAGATGATGATTTATTCCGTTCGTCACGAAGCGGCGATATGCACGCGATGTTATCAGCGCAGCGATAACCTGCTCTGAGAGCATCATTAATTCCCACTACGTGGCGGGCAAAATGCAAATCCGCGTCGTGGACATCCGGCAAGCGGTCAGCTTGTTGCTGGTTAGTAATGATTGCTCCCGAAGGCACATACTTACCTTCGGGAATTTCCACATCCTGAATTAGCGCGTGCATCATGATAATGCAGCCATTATTCACTCTGGCATTAAACACAGTTGAGCGAAAGCCGATAAAGCAATCGTCACCGACATAAGCCGGGCCGTGAATTAAGGCCATGTGGGTAATAGAAGTATTTTTCCCAATCCAAACGGAATAAGACTTGCCATCGTCCCCTTCTACTCTGCCTTGCTCTAGACCGTGAATTACTACTCCGTCTTGAATGTTAGTTCCGTCCCCAATTTGGAAAGGAGTACCTTCATCAGCCCGGATAGATGTTCCCGGAGCAATCAGCACGTTAGAACCAACTTGCACGTCTCCAATAATATTGGAAAAAGAATGCACGTAGGCTGTATCGTGAATTTTTGGCTCGGCTAAGTTCTTCGACCAAGGAGTCGGGGGAGCCGCAATGCTGCGGACTGCCATAATTACATTTCTCCTACATTGAACAAAATTTTGTTAACAGTTAACAGTTAACAGTTAACAGTTAACAGTTAACAAATTGCATAACTAGCGGGAATCGTCCTTTTTACTGTAAATGAGGCGATTTTCTACACTGACAGTATCAATAATCCCTACTACGAGAGCGTCTATCGGACGATGTTCGTTCCCTTCTGCTTGACGGGCGGCACTGCCGCGAGTAACTAGAACCCACTCATCAAAACCAGCGCCTACACTATCTGCTGCCACCTCATATCCGGGCATGGGTGCGCCTTCCTCATCTATAAACTGCAACAGCAGCAGTTTTGATCCTCTGAGACTCGGCTCTTTTTGGTTACTGACAACTGTGCCGCGAACTTTGGCAATTTGCATTTGATGGGATTGGGAAGTTTTGATGTGTTAAGCCTGAAATCTTAAGTCTGAAAGCTCAAGTCTGAAGTCTCAAGTCTGAAGTCTAAAATCTGAAGTCTAAAATCGAGTTTTATCCTTCACGCTTCATTAGATGCTCCGTCTTATGGTCTGTTCAGAGGGCGGATGCCGCTGACGCTTTCCCGGAACTGTTCTACAGCTTCGGTGTAGCGGATGGGCAGGACGTATTCTAGGTTTTCGTGGGGACGAGCGATGATGTGGGTAGACAAAACTTGGCCGCCATTAACTCGCTTGACTGACTCAACGCCAGCGGCGACTGAGGCTTGCACTTCTGAAACGTCACCCCGGACAATTACTGTCACGCGAGCGCTACCGATTTTTTCATAGCCTACGAGGGTGACGCGAGCGGCTTTCACCATCGCGTCGGCAGCTTCTACCACTGCTGGGAAACCGAGGGTTTCGATCATGCCTACTGCAATTGCCATTGGTTTGACTCCTAAATTAAGATTTGCAGAAATATACGTTTGATAAGAAGGGGTTGCAGTTTGCTTGAGGGCAAACTTGCAATTTTTAGTAGCCTCGGAATTGTTCTACGGCTTCGGTGTAACGAATTGGCAGAACGTATTCGAGGTTTTCGTGAGGGCGGGCGATGATGTGGGTGGAGACTACTTCTCCGCCGTTTACCCGTTTGACTGATTCAACGCCGGCGGCGACTGAGGCTTGCACTTCTGAGACATCGCCCCGGATGATGACTGTCACGCGGGCGCTGCCGATTTTTTCGTAGCCGACAAGGGTGACGCGCGCAGCTTTCACCATCGCGTCAGCGGCTTCGACTATAGCCGGGAAGCCTTTTGTTTCAATCATTCCAACAGCAATTGACATATTCGATCTCCTTTGAGATTTAGCAGAATCAAAGGTGCAAATCTTTGAGATTTCTGAAAATTTGGACGGGAAGCCCCACCCATTTCAGCCTGGGAAAACGGTTTTAACGTTACCTATTTTAAGAATAGGAGAATGGGGCCCCGTTGACAATATAAACCGCCATTATAATTTTTAATAAGAAAAATTAAATTTAGTAATGCGTCAATTAACTTAATAATTCTTTAATAAAGTTAATATTCATAGATGTACTTGCCTTTCAATTATCGCAATTATGATCTAATTTGTTGAATAAGTAAATATGCTGATATAACTTCAGTTTGCTGTGGGGGATGGGGCAGATTTTTGGCGATCGCACTTTCTACTATTTGGGGCTCAAAGCGGTATATTTAAACAAAATAGAAAGTATTTTGCCAAAACTCTATAATCCAACTTTGGTCTGACTTCTAGAGTTGATCGGACTTACGCGGCAGATCCCCCAAACCCCGATTTTCGGGGGCAATTCCTCAAAGTGAAATTTCAAGGATAAATTCAATGACTCAGTTCCTCCTGCAAAGCTGTTGGTGGATACCTTTATACGGCGTGTTCGGTGCGGTTTTAACCTTGCCTTGGTCAACTGGAAGCATCCGCAGGACGGGCCCTCGGCCAGCGGCCTACTTTAATTTATTGATGACTGTGTTCGCCTTCATACATGGGTCAATTTTATTCAGGGCGACTTGGGGTCAAGATCCTCAACAGTTACTCCTGCATTGGCTACAAGCGGGTGACTTAGATTTGTCTTTTGCTCTAGAAATCTCCTCATTGAGCGTGGGTGCAATGGAGTTGGTAACGGGTTTGAGCTTGATAGCGCAAATCTATGCCTTGGGATACATGGAAAAAGACTGGGCTCTGGCTCGATTTTTCGCGTTGCTGGGCTTTTTTGAAGGGGCGATTAGCGGGATTGCGATCAGCGATTCGCTGTTTCTGACTTATGCTTTGCTGGAAATGCTGACGCTTTCGACTTATCTATTGGTGGGGTTCTGGTACGCTCAACCTTTGGTAGTGACGGCTGCTAGGGATGCGTTTTTGACGAAGCGGGTGGGTGATGTGTTGCTGCTGATGGGAGTGGTGACGCTTTCGACGCTGGCGGGGAGTTTGAATTTTGCGGATTTGGAACGGTGGGCACAAACTGCAACTTTACCACCGCTGACGGCGACTTTGTTGGGCTTGGCTTTGATTGCCGGGCCCATTGGCAAGTGCGCTCAATTTCCCCTGCATTTGTGGCTGGATGAGGCGATGGAGGGGCCAAATCCGGCTTCTATTTTGCGGAATACGGTGGTGGTGGCGACGGGAGCTTATGTGTTGATTAAGCTACAGCCTGTTTTGGCGCTGTCGCCGCTGACTGGTATGACTTTGGAGATTATTGGGACTGTGACTGCGATCGGGGCTTCGCTGGTAGCGATCGCCCAAATTGATATTAAGCGGGCATTTTCCCATTCGACAAGTGCTTATCTGGGTTTGGTGTTCATTGCGGTGGGTCAGAATCATGTAGATATAGCTCTGCTGTTGCTATTTACGCACGCGATCGCCAAAGCCCTATTATTTATGAGCGCCGGCTCAATTATTTTGACAACTAACACTCAAGACTTGACAGAAATGGGTGGTTTGTGGTCAAAAATGCCTGCTACAACTATTGCTTACGTTGTCGGCGCTACAAGTATGGTGGCGGTACTACCCCTGGGAAGTTTTTGGGCGATGCGGCGCTGGATTAATGGTTTTTGGATAGTTCCTTGGTGGCTAGTTGCAGTGTTGCTGTTGGTGAATTGTTTAACGACTTTGAATTTAACTCGCGTATTTGGTTTAGTGTTTGCGGGCAAATCGCAACCGAAAACTCGCAGAGCTCCAGAGGTAGCATGGCCGATGGCTGTACCAATGGTATCGATGATAGTGGTAGCGCTATTGATGCCTTTGATGTTGCAGAACTGGCAATTATTAATTAGTTGGAGTGGCCCTTGGGTTGACAATTCTGATGTCTGGTCTTTACAACAGATTATTAATCAGTTAGATGTACCTTTATTGGCCCTGTCTGGCTTAGTTGGGGCGGTAATTGGAGGGGCGATTTACATTTACGATCTGTGGCCGAAACCAGTGCGCCTCCCTTGGAAGTATTTGCAGGATTTGTTTGCTTATGACTTTTATATTGACCGGGTTTATCGGTTGACTGTGGTGTGGGCGGTTGAGATGATTTCCAAGGCTAGCGCTTGGGTTGACCGCTATGCGATCGATGGGGTAGTTAATTTGTTTGGTTTAGCCACTCTTTTTAGTGGAGAAGGATTGAAGTATGGCGTTACTGGGCAGTCGCAATTTTATGTGCTGACTATTGTTGTGGGAGTGGGGATGTTGTTATTCCTGATGATTGGCATCTTTTAACCCCAGAAGTTGGGTTAGCCGCCGCGCTTTGGCCGATGAATGCAGATGAATTAAATTTCTATTGGGGGATTTGTATTTGTTTGCATTTTCATCTGCAATCTATTAGTTTTTTTTGGAAGTGGGAAAGGTGGATTTTGATATGATATCACTCAAACTCAATGGGTGTGCAATAGGGGGAAAGTTAATTGATGCTTAGTGCTTTAATCTGGATACCAATATTAGGGGCGGCTGTAATTGGGTTTTGGCCAGGAGTCATCGCGCCTAATATTTCTCGGAAGATCTCGCTTGTAATTGCTGGTGCAGCTTTCCTGTGGTCTGTATTCTTAGCAACTCAGTTCGATCCTAGTGTTGGTGGTTTACAGTTCTCTGAATTTCTCCCCTGGATAAAACCCTTGGGATTAAACTATAACCTGGGTATTGATGGCTTATCTTTACCTTTGGTAATTTTAAATAGCCTGTTGACAGGTATCGCCATCTATAGTACAGATGAATCTATCCACAGACCGAGAGTTTATTATGCTTTAATGCTGCTGATAGCTGGCGGAGTTGCTGGTGCATTCTTGGCTCAAAATTTGTTGCTGTTCTTCCTATTTTTTGAGATAGAACTAATCCCACTTTATCTGCTAATTGCCATTTGGGGAGGCGCTCGCAAAGGCTATGCAGCTACTAAGTTTTTGCTCTACACTGCGGTTGCGGGAATTCTGGTATTAGCATCTTTCTTAGGTGTAGTTTGGTTCAGCGGGGCTGGCAGTTTTGATTTAGAAACGTTGCAGGCATCGTCTTTACCATTGAGAACCCAAATCATTTTACTAACTGGAATTTTGGTAGCATTTGCAATTAAAATTCCTTTAGTTCCCTTTCATACTTGGCTACCTGATGCTCACGTTGAAGCTTCCACACCAGTTTCCGTATTACTAGCAGGCGTACTGCTGAAATTGGGAACTTATGGGATGTTGCGATTTGGGTTAGGTTTATTTCCCCAAGCGTGGGCAATCTTATCCCCTTGGTTAGCAAGTTGGGCAGTTGTCAGCGTGCTCTATGGGGCAAGTTGTGCGATCGCGCAAAAAGACATGAAAAAAATGGTAGCCTATAGTTCTATCGCCCACATGGGTTATATCCTATTAGGAAGTGCCGCCGCTACTCCAGTGAGTTTAATCGGAACTGTCCTGCAAATGGTCAGTCACGGCTTAATTTCCGGGCTGCTATTTCTCAGCGTTGGTGTTGTTTACAAAAAATCCGGCAGTCGCGATTTAGACACAATTAAAGGTTTACTCAATCCCGAACGTGGATTGCCCATGATTGGAACTTTAATGATTTTAGGAGTAATGGCAAGTGCAGGTATCCCCGGCATGGCGGGATTCATTGCTGAGTTTTTAGTGTTTCGGGGAAGTATGCCTGTATTTCCCGTGCAAACATTGCTGTGCATGATTGGCACGGGCTTAACTTCAGTGTACTTTTTAATCATGGTTAACCGCGCCTTTTTCGGTCGGCTTTCCGATTTAGTGATTAACTTACCTCAAGTATTGTGGCGCGATCGCATTCCCCCAATGATACTAGCTGTAATCATTATTATTTTAGGATTGCTGCCCAGCGTAGTAGTTGGACTCAGCGAGGCCACAGCCACAGCAATAGTAGCACCAGTGCAGTCTGTAGTCCAACTATCTCAAAGCTTTGATTCAAAGCTCTAGTAAACAAGCATCTCAGTCCTTTTGAAAGTTTTTTACTCTGACATGACTTACGCAGGATCGCAGTACGGCCGCCATCTTGACGGTGACTTTACCGCCAAGATGGTAGCGTTACGTAAAGCTTGCGTAAGTTCTATCTGAAAAGGAATAAATTGCTTCTTTCTTACTAACCCAAAACAGTCAGAATAAGAACAGATAAAAAAATAGTTATAGAGAGTGAACCCAAATGACAAGAACTGCATTAAAACCATCTACCCATATTCTCAGCTCTTACATCCAACGTTTAGAATCTGGCGAAGCTTTACTTCCTGACTCAGCCGAAAATCTCGTAGAAGTCGTAGG
Organism: Kamptonema formosum PCC 6407; assembly: GCF_000332155.1. Classification (GTDB taxonomy): domain Bacteria; phylum Cyanobacteriota; class Cyanobacteriia; order Cyanobacteriales; family Microcoleaceae; genus Kamptonema; species Kamptonema formosum. The sequence continues at coordinate 834,710 of NZ_KB235898.1, forward strand.
GATTCTGAAAAGTTACGGTGTAGTTATTGGCGCTTATTCCGACAATCTGATCTACATTGCAGATAATCAATTTTTAGAACTTTTCCCCTTTTTCAAATACTTTAACGGCGAAATTAATCTGCCTAAATTGCTGCGTTACTGGTGGCACGATCGCATCAATTATGAATATGCCGAGTATTGCATGAGAACGATGCTTTGGCACGGCGGCGGCGGTTTGGATACTTATTTAGATTCGCCAGAATTTTGCCACCTTGCTGAGAAGGCCATCAAAGCTAAAGTTAAAGGAAATTGGCCAATTCTAGGACTCAATCGACTATTCCCTGACTTTTTGCTCGAACAAGTGCGAGTGCTAGCTTACTACAGCGGTTTAGGGCAATTCTGGCGAGTAATGAGCGATATGTTTCTTGCTTTATCAGATCGCTACGATAAAGGAGAAATTAAATCAATTCCACAAGTTGTAGATCATATTAAAGCTGCTTTAGTAAAAGCAGCAAATAACCCGATTACCTACAGCGTCAAGATTGGCAATGAAGTCTATGATATCCTTCCTGCTGCTGCTGGCTTGACATTTTTAGTAGATGTCGCCGTGCCTTATGTCGAAGCGATTTTCTTCCGGGGAACTCCTTTCTTTGGCGTAATTTCCTACAATGCTCAAGCTCATCAAGTACCCTCAAATCAAGCAGACTTTGCCTACGGTGCTTTATATGCTGACCCTTTGCCGATAGGAGGTGGTGGCATTCCGCCGACTCAAGCAATGCAGGATATGCGGCATTTCTTGCCAGAGTATTTGCACGAAATTTATCGCATGAGTTGTCGGGGTGAAGATGATTTGCGGGTGCAAATTTGTCAGAGTTTTCAGAAGTCAATGTTTTGCGTAACAACAGCCGCAATTTTAGGATTAGCACCTTATCCGATTGATACTTCTGATGCGGAGGAACAAAAGGCTAATCGTGCTTATTTGGAAAATTGGATGGATCGATTTGTAACGTCTCAATTAGACTTTGTTAATAAGCCAACGGAAAGAGCCTGTCAACTTTTCCCGGAAAGAAAGAGTTAGAATTAGCTCTTTGCATAGGGCCCAGAAACCGGGTTTTTTACGAAAATACTTCGTTATAACCCATAGACTCGGCAAAAAACCCGGTTTCTTTAGTCGCAGAGTAATTACCAATTACCAATTACAAAAACTGACTATTAGCAAAACGAACAGTTTAAGCTACAACAAAATTAACCAACTTTCCTGGAACCACAATCACTTTTTTAATCTCCTTACCTTCAAGGTAACGCTGTGCAACCTCCGACTCACGAGCATACTTTTCTAAAGCATCCTTATCAGTAGTAGCAGGAACTTGAATTGTGCCGCGAGTCTTGCCCATAATTTGAATCACCAGAGTAATTTCATCAGCAATTAAAGCAGAGAGATCCGCAACAGGCCAAGTTTGATGATGTACAGATTCACTATTGCCAATAATCTGCCATAACTCCTCAGCAATATGCGGCGCAAAAGGTGCTAAGAGCAAAATTAGCGTTCTCATACCTTCAGCATAAATTGGCGAGTCTTTGCAAGTAGAATCGCTAATTGCATTACTGAGCTTCATCATTTCAGAGACAGCCGTATTAAATTGATAATCCCCCTCTAAATCCTCCGTTACTTCCTTAATTGCCGTGTGAATTGCCCGCCGTAAATCCTTCTCAACTTTGCTCAAAGAGGTAGGAACTTCCTCCTGTTTACCAACAGAATTGGGAAGAGTAGCACCAAACTCCGTTACCAACCGCCAAACGCGATTTAAAAAGCGAAATTGCCCTTCAACATCAGCATCATCCCACTCCAAATCTTTCTCTGGTGGCGCTTTAAATAAAATAAACATTCGCGCCGTATCTGCCCCATATTTAGCCATTACTTCCAAGGGGTCAACACCATTATATTTCGATTTGGACATCTTTTCATAAAAGACTTCCAAGGCTTCGCCGGTCTGCGGATCTTTAGGATTAGTAGAGTCTATGTTTGCTGAGGGAACGTATTTCTTAGTCACGGGATTTTTATACGTAATTCCCTGTACCATCCCTTGAGTTAATAGCCGCTGGAATGGTTCGTCAAAATCGATCAAACCGCAGTCTCGCAATACCTTGGTAAAGAAGCGCGAATACAATAAGTGTAAAATCGCGTGTTCGATTCCTCCTACATATTGATCTATCGGCATCCAGTCATTTGTCTTTGCCGAATCAAACACGCTTTCCTCATTATTGGCATCGGGAAAACGCAAGAAATACCAGGAAGAATCAATAAAGGTATCCATCGTGTCAGTCTCCCGCTTTGCAGGCGTTCCGCAACTAGGACAAGGCACATTTACCCAATCTTCTAAATGTGCTAAAGGCGAACCGCCGCGCCCTGTAAATTTCACATTTTCTGGCAATAATACAGGCAAATCTTCATCAGGTACAGAGACACTTCCGCACTGAGGACAATGAATTACTGGAATGGGTGCTCCCCAATAACGTTGACGAGAAATTAACCAATCTCGCAAGCGATATTGTACTCGCGCTTTGCCATAACCTTGATTTTCGGCGTGGCGAATAATAGCTTCTTTCCCCTTAGTTGAAGCCATACCATTAAACTCACCAGAATTAATCATAATTCCAGGTTCAGTATAAGCTGCTGTTAGTGGAAGTTCATCATCATCGACAATTACAACTTTAATGGGCAACTGATTTTGATTAGCAAATACAAAATCCCGCGTATCGTGAGCAGGTACGCCCATAACTGCCCCAGTGCCGTATTCAAACAGGACATAATCAGCAATCCAAATGGGTATTTCCTCATTTGTAAAAGGATTAATTACTTTGCCACCAGTGGGAATACCGCGCTTGGGCTTATCTTCGGCTGTCCGGTCTAATTCACTTTGGGTAGAAACTTCTTTAATAAAGGCTTCTACAGCAGTCATTCTTTCAGTTGTTGTTACTTTCTTTGTTAAAGGATGTTCCGGTGCGAGGACAATGTAAGTAACACCATAAACCGTATCGGGTCGAGTAGTAAATACGCCTATTTTTTCATCCATTCCCACAATAGGAAATTCTAAATAAGCGCCTACAGATTTGCCAATCCAGTTAGCTTGCATTAACTTAACTCTTTCCGGCCAACCTGATAATTTATCCAGGTCATTTAATAGTTGTTCGGCATAGTCAGTAATTTTTAAGAACCACTGGCGCAACATTTTGCGCTCGACTATTGCACCAGAACGCCAAGAACGCCCCTCACTATCAACTTGTTCATTTGCTAATACTGTCTGGTCGATTGGGTCCCAGTTCACGGCTGCTTCTTTTTGATAAGCTAATCCCGCTTTAAAAAATTGTAAAAACAGCCATTGCGTCCAACGATAATAATTAGGAGAACAGGTCGCAACTTCTCGGCTCCAGTCAATAGAAAAGCCGAGTTGTTGCAATTGATATCTCATCTGAGCAATGTTTTGATATGTCCACTTTTCAGGGGGAATGCGTCGCTCGATCGCGGCGTTCTCTGCGGGAAGCCCAAAGGCATCCCACCCCATCGGATGGAGCACGCGATAGCCTTGCATCCGCTTGAGTCTGGCAATTACGTCGGTAATCGTGTAGTTGCGGACGTGACCCATGTGCAGATTGCCAGATGGGTACGGAAACATGGACAGGGCATAAAATTTAGGTTTGTCTGAGGTTTCTGGCGTTTTGTCTAAGCCTTGTTCAGTCCAAGCCTTCTGCCATTTTTGCTCGATGGATAAGGGGGTGTATGGTTGCACGGAAGTCTCTCTTGCTTAGTCAGTCATATTTATCTTTACTATAGCGGTTTTCAGTTAACTGTTAACTGTTAACTGTTAACTGTTGACTGTTAACTGTTAACTGAAAACTGGTAAGTAGGTGAATATAAATAAACGTTATAACTTGTAAGGTGGCGCTCGCCTCTTTCAAGAATTCAAAATGTAAAATTAAAAATTAAAAATTTAATTAATTGCCTTTTTAATTTTTAACTTTTAATTTTTAATTGGATTTAGCGATGAATTACAAGCGATTGGCGGCGAGCGCCCACCCTACTTTTAATTATGTCCGATCGCTTAATCGCGAATTAAAAGTGTAGGTAGCCAATAAAAAACTGCTATTTCATCTATGGTATAATTATTTAATTGATTTAATCTATAGTTTTGACAGAGCGATCGCCCCATCAAATTAACAATCGAATGGACTTGGAAATACCGACTGAGTTTTGGCAGGGAGTGCAACAGTTTAACGATCGCGAGTTCTACGCTTGCCACGATACTCTAGAGGCCTTGTGGATGGAAGCAAGCGAACCCCAGAAAAGGTTTTATCAAGGAATCTTGCAAATTGCCGTCGCCCTCTACCACTTAGGCAATCGCAACTGGCGCGGTGCGGTAATATTACTGGGAGAAGGAATAAATCGACTGAACTATTATCAGCCCACTTACGCGGAAATTAACGTTGAAGATTTAATCGGGCGTAGCGCTCAACTGTTGAATGCTTTGCAACAGGCTGGCCCAGAGAAAGTAAGTGATTTTCTGCCAATGTTAACAGGTGTAGAGCCTCCAGGGAGTTTGGAGTTGCCGAGAATTTGCAAAGTGACAGCAAATTAACCCTATTTCAGCAGCAGGCAGAAGGAAAAAAGCGATAAAATCCTTCCAGTTTCAGCAAACCAGCAAAATAGTCGATTGATTAGGCGGTTGTATTGCTAGGATGATTGGATAAAATACCTAAGTGGTCACTCCCTCAGTACCAAAGCTGGAGGTTTCCCCTTCAGCATATTCTCCAATTTCTGAGCCTCACACGCTATGATGTTCTCCGCTAAAATACTTAACTCACTTACATTCAAAGGCTTAGCACTGCTATTGCCCTTTACCCTAGCAGGCGCGATCGCTTCTCCCACCTATCCCCAAGCCAACCCGCCCAGCAAAAGTGGGCCCGGTCGCACCCTCACAGTGCGTTCTGACATCCAAGAAGCCGACTCAAAAACAGGCATCGTCACCGCACGCGGTAACGTCCAGATTAACTATCCCTCCCGGCAAATTCAGGCAACCGCAACTCAAGCTCAATATTTCAGCCGCGAACGCCGCATCGTCCTCCGAGGTGATGTTTACGTCTTGCAGGAAGGTAACAGTTTGCGCGGCGAAACCGTGACCTACCTGATCGACGAAGGACGCTTTATCGCCTTGCCAGAGTCCCAAGGACAAGTCGAATCGATCTACATCGTCTCCCCAGAACAGGACGCAGCAGCTCAAAGCACCGCCAGCCCGGAAACTCCTCCCTACAATCCCAAACCAGCCTTTAAAACGCCAATGAGTCCTCCCACAGCCCCTCGGCAATAGATAGGCGATCGAGGAAATTTTGCCTGTAAAAATCTACCACTGTAGATAATTCCGCGATCTTGCTTCGATCCAGGCTCGATCCATTGGACTTTAAAATTTTAAAGTGTCTGCTGTGGAGGCTGCTGCGCTCAAACATGAAAATTGTTCTGGAAAATATTCACAAATCCTATGGAAAGCGCCCCGTTGTCAGTAGAGTTAACATTTCAGTAACCCAAGGGGAAATAGTGGGATTGCTCGGCCCCAACGGTGCAGGCAAAACCACAACCTTTTACATAGCTACAGGTTTAGAAAGACCGAATCAAGGTATAGTTTGGCTTAACGATCTGGACATCACAGGCTTACCAATGCACAAGCGAGCGCATTTGGGTATCGGCTATCTTGCTCAAGAAGCCAGCATTTTTCGGCACTTGAGCGTCCGGGACAATATACTGCTAGTGATGGAGCAAACTAAAGTACCGCGCCGCGAGTGGCGGGAGCGACTCGATTTTCTATTGCGGGAGTTCCGTTTAGAAAGAGTGGCAAATAATTTAGGGGTACAGGTTTCAGGGGGAGAGCGCAGGCGCACAGAATTGGCAAGAGCTTTGGCCGCAGGGCCAGAGGGGCCCAAGTTTCTCTTGTTGGACGAACCATTTGCGGGGGTAGATCCGATCGCCGTGTCGGAAATTCAAACTATAGTAGCTAAATTGCGCGATCGCGACATCGGCATTTTAATCACTGACCACAACGTTCGAGAAACCCTAGAAATCACAGACCGAGCTTACATCATGCGAGACGGGCAAATTTTAGCTTCCGGGGGAGCTGAAGAACTTTACAGCAACCCCTTAGTGCGACAGTATTACTTAGGCGACAGTTTCCAGCGCTAGCCAGCTTTAAGAGGGGGAGCAGGGGAGCGGGGGAGCGGGGGAGCAGGGGAGCAGGGGAGCAGGGGAGCAGGGGAGCGGGGCAACTTAATCAATTAAAAATTAAAAATGCAAAATTAAAAATTGTGAGATTTAATTTTTAATTTTTAACTTTTAATCGATTGGAGGGAGCGGAGTCAATGAGAACACTAAAGTGATGAAATTAGAAATATCCAAAACTTTCAATTCGTTTAGCTGGCGGCTTCCCAGAATTTCGGTAATGGATTGGTACCTTACCAAAGAACTCATCGGCCCATTTTTGTTTGGCGTTGGCCTATTTTCATCAGTCGGCGTAACTGTTGGAGCCGTATTTGAATTAGTGCGAAGAGTCACAGAATCAGGCTTACCCTTCAGCACTGCCATCCAAATTTTTCTGTTGAAAATGCCCTATTTCATTGTATTGGCATTTCCCATGTCAATGCTATTGGCAAGTTTAATGGCTTATAGCCGAATGTCTAGCGACAGCGAAATCGTAGCTCTCCGCAGTTGCGGTATTAATGTCTACAGGCTAGTAGTACCAGCAGTTATTCTGAGTTTGGCTGTTACAGGTATGACTTTTGCGATGAACGAGTTAATCGTTCCCGCTGCTAACTATCAAGCAACTGTTACTCTAGATCGAGCTCTAAAGCGAGAAAAACCCCTATTTCAAGAGAAAAACATTTTCTATCCAGAATTTCGTAACGTTGACAAAGGTAATGGTGAAGAAAGCGTACTTACGCGCTTATTTTATGCCGAACAATTTGACGGTAAGCAGATGAAAGGTTTGACTATTCTCGATCGTTCCCAACCGGAACTAAACCAAATTATCTCCTCAGAATCAGCTATTTGGAACCCAGCTCAAAATTCCTGGGATTTTTTCAATGGTACTGTTTACATAGTTGCTCCTGATGGCTCTTACCGTAATATTGTCCGCTTTGAACATCAACAACTACAATTACCTCGCACCCCTTTAGACTTAGCCGCAAAAGCGCGGGACTATGGGGAAATGAACATTGCTCAAGCTATAGATTATTTGAATTTAATTCGATCGAGTGGCGACGAGCAGAAAATTCGTAAGCTTAAGGTGCGAATTCAAGAAAAGTATGCTTTGCCTTTTGTTTGTATTGTCTTTGGTTTGGTAGGAGCTGCTTTGGGAACTAAGCCACAGCGGACTGGTAGAGCTACCAGTTTTGGGATTAGCGTGATCGTAATTTTTACTTATTATGTATTCTCTTTTATCACCAGTTCAATGGGCTTGAAAGCTATTTTGACTCCAGTAATGGCTGCTTGGCTACCGATGATTTGTGGTTTGGGGGTAGGCGGGTTACTGTTAGTGCGTGCTTCGCGGTAAGGCTAAATTGAGGATGAGGAAAGAAGAAGGAAGAAGGAAGAAGGAAGAAAGATTTAGTTATCTAGGAGAGAAGGAAGAACGCTTATACAGCAAACTTTTTAGCCATCAGTATCTTATGTTTAATTAAGTGGATTTACTTACTTCGTTTTGACTTCTGCCTCCTGCATAGCAGCCTTCTGCCTCCTGCATAGCAGCCTCCTGCCTCCTGCCTCCTGCCTCCTGCATAGCAGCCTCCTGCGTGACCTACAGATTCTCTAAAAAACCCGGTTTCTGGAGCTGTGAGCCTAAGTCCTCAAACTAAATCACTGCCACACAAGAACTTTTGCTTCGTATTCTGCCAGATCGAGAATAATATTATCATCGCCAGATTCTACATCGTAATTGCCAGTCCACTCGTGCCAAGTCCCATTAGCTGGGAAATTAGGAACGCTATAGCCAGCCAAGTAATTATCTGAGAAATTGACTACAACTACAACGCGAGAGCCTTCATCATTCCAGCGAGTATAAGCGAGAACTTTTAATTCAGGATCTTCGTGGAAAAATTCGATATTTTCCGTGTAGAGCGCGTGGTTTTCTCTACGGAGGTGAATCAAGCCTTTGTAATATTGAAACAGACCGCTATTCAATTCATTTCCTAACAGCGTCCAATCGATTTTAGCTTGTTCAATTGTTTTGTATTTGTACTCGCCAAATTCTTCACCCATCCACAGCAGCGGCACACCAACGGCTGTCATTACTATAGCAGATCCCAACTTCGCGCGCTTAAATGCTGCTTCATCTAAGATGCCGCGATCGCCTAGTTCTGCCATGACATGATTATGGTCGTGATTTGTCAGATAATTGACGACATTCGTAGTACCCATATACCCTTGTCGCTTGCAGTCAATGATATCTTTCAGATTTTCTAGATCGACGGGTTCACCGCAGAGATATTCAATAATGCAATGATAAAAACTGTCGTGCCAGCAGCCATCCATCGGGCCGTCTACATTCGTGATGCTAGGATTGTCGGGAATGAATTCGGCAATGTTATAAAAGGGTTTCGGGCCCGCAACTTGTTTCGCTTCGTTAGTTATCCAGTGCATGAAATCGTAGTTGGCAATTTGCCGAGCAGCATCGTAGCGAATGCCATCAATGTGATATTCTTGCACCCAAAAACGTACTACGTCTCCAATGAATTGCCACGCAGGTTTTATATCTAAATTTTTATCGTAGAGCTCGTAGTTGAATTCCGGCCCCCAGTTGTTATCAGGATCGCGGGGAGAGTGGTGATACCAATAATCGTGATCGATTTGGGTGAGAGGACTGGATGATTCTGAGTGGTTGAAAATCCCATCCATGATTACACGGATGCCGCGACCATGACACTCGTCGATCAGGTTTTTTAAGCCTTCTGTGGTGCCGTAGCTGGACTCTGTAGCTAAGAAGTAGCGGGGGTTGTAACCCCAACTGTAGTCGCCTGGGTATTCCTTGACTGGCATTAGTTCGATCGCGTTGATGCCGAGATCGCACAGATAATCTAATTTTTCGACGACGTGCTTGTATTTGCCACGAGCGTAGGGATCGTCTTCGCCGCCAGAAAAGTCGGCGACGTGGACTTCGTAGATGACTAATTCGCGATCGCTTGGTAGGGGTGTATCATCGTGTTGCCAGACGTAGGTATCGACTATGCGATCGCCATCTTTGATGCGGACAATGCCGTTTTGGGTGGGGTTATCAATGTCGGTAGCGTAGGGATCGACTATTTCTATCCATTGATCTGGTTCTACAAACCAACTTTTTGACTGAATTTTAAATTTATATTGATAGCTACCATCTTCCAATTCGACTTGAGTACGGAAAAAACCATCCTCTCCTTTTTCCATGGGGATTTCCTCCCAATTAGAAAAAGTCCCGATCAAGGCAGCTCCTTTGTTGTAGGGAGCAAACAGCTTGAATTCAATTGGACTAGCCATAATTACCCTTTGATTTAAGATATTTTGAAGTTGATATCTTGATTGTGGCAAACTCAAGCGAACTCAGGCATCTTTCTTGAGTATAGTATTTCCATCTCGCCATCTATTCCTCAAGATTTGCAGAGCGCTAAGGGTTAATATGATGGTGGAGCGATCGCTAGTTACCCATCTCAAAAGAATATTATCTGTCAGAAGTCAAGAGTCATCAGGATTTAGTTATTTAGAGAGCCAGAAAGCTAAGGGTAAATAAGGGTAAAAATTTAAGTAGCCAGCTTTGAGTCATTGAGTATTTTACTTCTAAGTATGCCCTTTTTCTGAAGCTTTATCTGATAGTTACTGATTTTGTCATCTATCTAAAGGAACATCTATTTAACTAGAAAGAAATATTTACTTAAACGATTACTTTAGAGTGAGCGCTGCCTAAATGAAACTGCTAAGTTGCGATCAATATATAGCAACTGCCAGGGCGATTAGGGCAAGTCCAACTGTTACCTTTAGTTCATAATCCCTTACGGAGTAACATTTTTCCTCTTCCCTCTTCCCTGCGCCAAAGCCCCTAGCTATACTTGATGGCAGCGCCCACTCTCCAACTATTTACGACTACGAGTTTTGTGGTACTAGCTTCGAGATAAATAGGATATTATGAGTCAAAATTTTGGCGTTTGGAATTAAAAAAATCTTTAACTCAAAATTCAAAACTCAAAACTCAAAACTCATAATTTCCCTGCTTTATCCCACTAATCCCGATCTTAAGGCAAGAACAGCAGCTTGCGTGCGATCGTCTGCACATAGCTTGTTCAAAATATTACGAACGTGAGTCTTAACTGTGCCAACAGTAATGTATAGTTTTTCTGCGATCGCAGCGTTGCTATACCCCTGTACAATTAGCTCCAAAACTTCTAATTCACGCTCCGTTAATGGGTAAGTTTCGATGATGTGACTAAACTCAGGTTCGGCAGCATTAATCGTCACTTTTTTGTGTTCTACTTTTTGCTCTTCTACGGGGTTCTGAGCCTCTGTCCGAGCCTGTTTGAGGACAATCCTCGCAATAGCTGGATCGATCCAAGAGTTGCCTTCATGGGTAACTTTTACCACATCTAGCAACTGGTCAAAACTGATATCTTTCATGCAGTAAGAATCCGCACCTGCGGCAAAAGCAGCTAGCACTTCCTCTTCATTATCTTGAAAAGTCAAGATTAACACTTTTGTATCGGGATCTGACCCTGTAGCTATTGACTTTTTGAACTTTTGCGTCAGTTCAATTCCATCAAAATCAGGTAAACCAATGTCCACGATCGCAACGTCAGGTTTACTGGACTGAAGCAATTTTAGACCTTCAGTCGCATTAGCGGCATCGCCTACCACTTCTATCCCGTCACGCTGTTGTAAAGCTGTCCGAATACCAACTCTAGTCAAATCGTGGTCTTCCACCAAAGCAACGCGAATTTTAGTCATGTTTCAATAGCAAACTGAAGTTTTATAATATCGGCAACGGACTTGATGAAGCCGAGTTTATACGAGAATCTGCCCTGATTGACAGTTTGGCAAGCTCAGGTATCCTTCTAAATATACCCACTAACTGGCGTTATTGCCAACTTAATTGTCTATCTCTCTAACTGTGCGATCGCATTCTGCTGCTGAGCAGTCTCAGCTAGATTTTAACAGTTTTAGGACTTTCACCTTCAATTTTTAAAGCCCTCTACCCCTGACCCCACCTTAAAAAAGGGATAAAATTTATTATCCAACTCCTAAGTTTAGCAAATTTTCGCCTTGTCAGTCCTTTGATAGAGGATCGGATTTGGTAGTTTTGATAAATTTATTTTATAACAAACCCTGTGAAAACCCTGTGACTTCAGTTGAGGATGAAACCCCCCACAGGTTTTACCTTATCTGCACTGTTCTTGAGTTTGAAATCATCTGGCGATCGAACATTTTTATTGCTTTATACCACCAATAAGCATCAGATAACCATCAGATTGAAGTTTATTATCAATAGTAGTTAACTAGAGGGAAATAATTAAACATAAAATACTGATGAATAAAAAGCTGGCGACACAAACATTTTTCGTTAGTTTTATGTTATTCTAATATAACTAAATCCTAGCCACTGCTAACTCCTGAGAAAAGTATTAATAGGAGAGAGGTTTAGCTGACGCTCCCCCTATCCTATCAACTTTCAAAACCGCGTTAGCATAGCCGATCGCAAGATTTAGTAGTCTGAGAAACGAAAAAATCTAAAAATTCAAAACTCAAAATTTAAAACTCCCTTCTGCCCTCTTTCTTTAATTATGAATAACTTCAGCTCGGATCGTTCTTCCCCTAATCAATCCGGGGAAGGAATGCGATTAGCGCGATCGCATATAGAAAATTTTCCCCATGACTGTTTAAACTGCGAGTCTCCATCCCTCTGCTTGTTTAACGCTCTTCCTCAGATAATTTGGACAGCAAACTCTGACGGTGCTGCCACTTATTTTAACTCGCAGTGGGAGGAATATACAGGTGTGCCGCAAACAGAGGCTTTGGGTTTTGGCTTTCTGAACTTTATTCACCCAGAAGATCGCGATCGCACCATCATCTCTATGCAGCAAGCTCTCACTCACAAAACCAGCTATGAAATAGAATTTCGCTTACTACAAGAGTGTGGTGTTTACGGTTGGGTGATGGCGAAAGCAAGTCCCGTTACAGCAGACAACGGTGAAGTCAAGGAATGGGTAGGAACTTACACTGACATTGACCATTTCAAAACAACTCAAGGTTCCCAGGAAATAACAGAAACTCCACCCAAACTCCCAGAGGAAGGGGTATATTTCCTAGCTCAGGCGAGTGCGATTTTGAGCGCTTCTCTAGATGTGAACACAACGCTGGAAAATTTGGCTAAGTTAATCGTGCCTTATTTCGCTGACTGGTGTGCGATTAATATCACTAATTCTGAAGGAGAATGTCGCACGATCGCAGTCGCTCATGCAGAGATGGCAAAAGAATCTTTAGTCTGGGAGTTACAGCGGCATTATCCAGTAGGAGCTGATGGGGTCTACCATTATCTACAACCACTACGGACAGGTGTTGTCGATGCCTGTTTCGAGGTTGCGGATGCTCAGCTAGCAAGAGTTGCCTATGACGATCGCCATTTAAGGTTACTGCGATCGCTTTGTTTCCGCTCTTATCTGTGCTTACCGATTCGCTTAGGAAGCCGCACTTTTGGCTCCATACTCTTTGTTCGCGATCAGACAGGTCATTTATATACTAATGCTACTCTGACTTTAGCCGAAGACTTGGCCCGCCGCGCTGCGATCGCCCTAGAAAAAGCGCTGCTTTATCAGGAAGCTCAGAAAAGGGGAGAAGATTTACGCCAAGCTTTGTCAATTTTAGACGAACACCAGCAGCAATTACGCACCCTTCAGCGGTTGACGAATCTACTTAATCAGCGGGTAAGGGATTTGCGTAGTCTCTTGCAAGTGATGGTAGATGCAGTAGTATCTGCGATCGCAGGAGCCCAGTTTTGCCTGATTGTACTCAGCGATCCCGACGACAATCAATTAAATTTAACTGCGGCGGCGGGGAGGGGTATAGAAAATCTGCCTATAGGTGAACCCCTTTGTACGATCTGGGATCGGTTGCTGTTGCGAGTATTTGTTACGGGACACTCGGAATTGATGCGGCGGGATTTAACGGTGGAAGACTTGCACGAAGAGTTTCCTGCTGCCATCTACGCAGTCGCGATCGAATCAGCATCAGCGGGACGGTTAGGGACAATTGCGATCGGTAATTGGGATAATACTAACGCCTTTAACCCAGAAGCTCAACAACTACTGATGGCTGTGGGAAAACAAGCCGCGATCGCTATTAACAATGCTCAACTCATCAAGGCGTTAGAAAAACGAGAAGAGCTTTTAGAGACTCAAAATCAAATTTTACTCCGCCAGAACCAAGAACTCGAAAGCCAGCGGCAACATATTGAATTGCAAAATTTACAACTGTTGGAAGCCGCGCGGCTAAAATCACACTTCTTGAGTACAGTTTCTCACGAATTGCGTACTCCTATGAATGCAATTATCGGATTTTCTGAGCTATTACTACGCCAGCGCCAACCGCCAATTAATTCTCAGCAAATAGACATGGTACAGCGCATTCTTAAGAATGGCAAAAACCTGCTAATGCTGATTAATAACATCCTCGATCTCTCAAGAATTGAGGCCGGTCGCACGGAATTGGAAATTGAGGAATTTGATTTAACTAATTTAGTATTATGCACGGCTTTGGACTTTGGAATCATCGCCAATGAAAAAATTTTATCCATGTCTGTCTATATATATTTAGATAATCCTTGTATTGTTAATGACAAGTCGCGTCTGCGGCAAGTTTTAGTCAATTTACTTTCTAATGCCGTTAAATTTACAGAGAGAGGAAGCATTTATATCCATGTCTCGGAATTAAGTGCTGACAAACTGCTAATTGAGATTCGGGATACGGGAATTGGTATTGCGGAAACTCAAATTCCTCACATTTTTGAAAAGTTCCGACAAGTAGACCAGACTACCAAACGCAAATATCCCGGTACTGGTTTAGGGCTAGCTATTACAGCCTCTTTAGTTAACTTGATGAAGGGCAAAATTAAGGTAGAAAGTGAAGTAGGAAAAGGCTCTTCCTTTCGGTTGGAATTGCCGCGTCAAGTATAGCAACCGCTTTTATTAGGGGCTAGGGGCTAGGGGCTAGGGGCTAGGGGAAGAAGAGGCTACGATGCTCAGGGCTAGGGGCTAGGGGCTAGGGGAAGAAGGGAAGATAGAGGCTAGGAGAAGATAGGGGCTAGGGGCTAGGGGCTAGGGGCTAGGGGAAGAAGGGGAAGATAGGAATAGAATCAGCGAGTTTGGTGGAACTCAAAATGTCTTAACTGCCAAGAATGTTGCTATAATCACTCTTTTGTCATTTTGGTCAGAGAAAAAGGCTTAAGCTATTCTACTGACCCAAGAAACCGGGTTTTTTACCAAATTTCTGAACATCAACAAACTATTTTCCTAAAAAACCCGGTTTCTGACTCCTCTCAGTTAACAGTTAACAATTAACAATTAACAATTAACAGTTAACAGTTAACAGTTAACAGTTAACAATACTAGAGACTTGCAGTTTTTCCAACTTCAGCCTGAGTAGCAATTGGTTTGACATCGCTGTAACCCATAGTATCAGCAACATCCCGCAGCACAGAAATTTGCTGCTCAAAATCAAGACCTTCCACCTTACTCAAAGCATTATTAACAACTTGAGTGGCTTCATAACCCTTCGGCAAATCCACAACATTATCGCCCATACCCACAGCCCAAGCATACCACACCAACAACTTATTATTAGCAGTAAGAGCACCGTAAGCGCGAGAATATTCTGTATCCTCGCCGTTGGCAATAGCCCGCATCACATTTAACTGCTCCTCCTGTGATAGCCCATAGAAGTTATCTAGCAGCAGTGGTGCTAGTTCTGGTTCTGCTGCTGCTGGAGCTGCTGGTGTAATTGAACCGCCCATCTTTTCATAAATAAAGTAAAGCAGTGCCAGTTTATCATCTGTACTCAAAGTGTTAATTGCCTCAATAACTTCTTGAGTGTTTCCTGAGAGAGTATGAGTGCTGTCAACGTTGGTTGTTGATTTCATGTTTTTTCCTTGGTAAATTCTTCCAGCTTATTAATATCAAGATTCGAGAGCTAGAGTCACCTGCCTCCAGAGGTAATAAGTAATTAAAAATTAAAACATTAAACTAAAAAATTAAGCCTTATATGCTAAGCATTCTGACTAATTTAGGCGGAGATGCTCAGCATTAATTCCCAAATTAAATCGACCTTTAGATAGAAGAAAATAATACATCTACAGGCAGAGTTAAAATTGTATTTATTTCAGTCATACTCGATACATTGAATACAAAAATCTTAACTAAAAGTAAGGAGTGCCCAATGTCTGAGGCGACCACTGAATTAACAAATTCTCAAAGTTTTGACGCTCAGCAGATAGCTGAGGATGTGGAATCAGGGGAAAAGAAAGTACCGCAGGTTGACGTATCAGCAGACTACGAAGCTTCCAAAGAATTCAGTGTCAGCGAAGTTGACCGCACGGGTGCTGGCTCTCGAGCAGCAGAAACTGCTACGTCTCCTAAATTTAACGTTTCTGCTCCTAAAAATACAGAAGTGAAAACCCAAGGGAGTGGCAACCGCGACGAATTTCTCTCAATGGCTAAAGAAATGAACCCGGAAGCGGGAGAAGTAGGAGCAGTCAGCGACGAACTTTTGCAAAAAGCTCTTGATAAAGGGACACCAGGATAGTAACCCGATGTCAAAAAACAGGGCTAGCAGATAGCAACTTGAATTAAGTCGCGTTACTTGACGCGGCTTTTATGTCTAAATGGTGCAACTATATCTTCCTCACGAAAGAGGCAGTAAGAAGAGAAATATGATAAAACTAAACCGAAAACAGTATTATGCTTCGTATATCTTGCCAGCCAAGCGATTCAATGAAATCTTTGCCGATTCCAAACTCTGCTAAAGCCGATCGCATCCTTGTAGTTGATGATGCTCCAGATAATGTGTTATTGGTGCAAACCATACTTGAAGATGAGGGATATGAAATTAGCAGCGCCGAAAACGGCTTTTCGGCCTTAGCTCAGATCGAGCAGTCTCCTCCCGATCTCGTGCTACTGGACGTGATGATGCCGGGAATGGACGGTTATGAGGTGACTCAGCGCATCCGTCAGAATGAAAAGCTGCCTTTTATCCCCATCTTGTTGATTACAGCTCACGATCAACCCAGTGTAGTGCAGGGTTTAGATACGGGAGCAGATGATTTCATCCGCAAACCTGTTGAGATGGACGAACTACTGGCAAGAGTGCGATCGCTGTTGCGGCTTAAGCACAGCGTTGACGAACGAGACTTAATCGCCCTGCAACGGGAAGATTTCGTCTCCCGCCTCGCCCACGACTTACGAACACCTCTGGTAGCAGCAGATCGGATGCTAAGTTTAATGCAGCAGGGTGCTTTGGGGCAAATATCGGCTCCCATGCAAGAGGCTTTGGGGACGATGGTTCGCAGCAACCAAAACTTACTTAAAATGGTGAATATGCTGCTGGAAGTTTATCGCTACGAAGCGGGTCGTAAAACTTTGAGCTTCAGCAGCGTTGACTTGCAACAATTACTTTCTGAGGTGACAGAAGAATTAGCTCCCCTAGCAGATGCTAAAAATCTGGCTCTGAAATTAGAATCAGTCCTTGATGCCGATAGCTCTGAAATTAGTAAATTCCGAGGCGATCGCCTGGAATTATACCGCCTGTTTACTAACTTAATCGGTAATGCGATCAAATTCACCGATGCTGGTAATATTGACATCTGCGTGCGGGTAATAAAAAACCCGATTTTTACTAATAGCTGGAACAAAGCCGTTTCATCATTAGCGGTCGAGATCCAAGATACCGGGCCCGGTATCTCTCCAGAGGAAAAAGCAAAGTTATTTGAAAGGTTCGGGCCCGGAACTCATAAACGTTCTGGTACTGGCTTAGGTTTACACCTGTGCCGGCAAATTGCCGAAGCTCATCACGGCGCGATCGAGGTTAAGTCTGAATTAGGGAAGGGAAGTTTATTTACTGTCCGCTTGCCTTCGCAATTTTAGGTTAAGGCAATCGGATTTCTTTTTAATAAAAAGGAGAAGGAGTCTTGACACTGGAAGGTAAAGAGCTTTTCCTAGAATCGGCACTCTTTATTTTTATGCCTGCTAACGCACGTCATGCTATTAAAGCAGTGACAAACCTGATAACACTATTGACAAATCTCTTTTTAAGATTTTTTCACAAGGAGTCGTCATGACAAATAAAATTGACATAAACAAATCTGTGCCGCGCGAGCGATGGGGTGAATTTTTCGATCAGTTTTCAGATGGTAATCGCGGACGGCATATTTCCATCGAAGTCATCAATTCAGAACTCGGTAATGCAGAATTGATCAAGAATGCACCTTTGATGGCGATGGTTTACGATCGCCCTGGCAAAGGGGATGATTTGGTGATTGAAGTGGGTAAAGATGAGGTGACTTATGCTCACACGATCGATTCACCAACTGAAATTTTAACCGGACAGGAATAAAACGGCGCGATCGTAGCTATTCGGATTAGTGACGCTGCTGGGACACAAACATTGATTAAGCTACAAGCTACTTGAATAATATAGCTAGGGACTAAGGGGTAGGGACTCTCTTGCTAGGGCAAGAGGGAAGAGGGGAATAGAATCGGGGTTTGAGTTATTCAGAGCGTCCTCACCGTCTTGGCGGTTGCTATAAATGCGTAAAAACTTACTGGGTTCAGCTTATTTAAGCACCCAATCTTTCATCACCTACAATCAATAATCCTCAGCAGTCAATATGTCTGAAATTCAAAACAAAGTAGTAATTATCACCGGAGCCAGCAGTGGATTAGGTGAGGCGACAGCACAGCGACTTGGTGCTAATGGAGCCAAACTAATGCTAGCTGCCCGCCGCGAAGATCGGCTCAAAGAATTGGTTGAGGCGATCGCCCAATCGGGAGGAACTGCAACCTACCGGGTAACAGATGTCACAGATTGCGCCCAGGTGGAAGCCTTAGCAAAGGAAACTTTGAGTACCTACGGCCGGATCGACGTGCTAATCAATAATGCTGGCTTGATGCCACTCTCTCCCCTCGACCAAGTAAAGGTTGAAGAATGGGATCGGACGATCGATGTCAACATCAAGGGCGTTCTCTATGGGATTGCTGCCGTGTTGCCGATTATGCGTCAGCAAAAATCTGGTCACATCATTAACGTATCGTCTGTGGCCGGACATAAAGTGTTTCCGGGGTCAGCAGTCTACTGTGCTACTAAGTACGCAGTACGAGCGATCTCTGAAGGGTTGCGGCTAGAGTCAAACGGTGAAATCCGTTCGACGAATATCTCACCAGGAGCCGTTGCTACTGAATTGACGACCACGATTAGCGATCTAGATACAGCAGCGAAAATGAAGGCTCTTTATGCGATCGCCATTGATGCAGATGCCATTGCCCGCGCGATCGCCTACGCCATTGAACAGCCCAGTGATGTTGATGTCAATGAAATCATCATCCGTCCAACCCGTCAAGAACTGTAGATTAAGGGGGCGATCGCAAAGCAAAAAACAGTTAAGTAGAAGGAAGAAGGAAGAAGGATTTAGTTATCTAGGAGAGAAGGAAGAAAGTTTATACAGTCAGCTTTTTAGCCATCCTGATTTTATGTTTAATAAGGAGAAAATTATGACAGAGATCGTCAGCCGCGAGATTCAGCTAGTCTCCCGTCCCAAGGGGATTCCCACCCCAGATAACTTTGCGATCGCGCAAACAGAACTAAAACCGCTTCAAGATAGGCAAATCCTCGTTCGCAATCTCTATATGTCCGTCGATCCCTATATGCGCGGTCGCATGAACGAGGGGAAATCCTATGTTCCATCCTTCGAGTTAGGAAAAGCACTCGAAGGCGGCGCAGTCGGCGAGGTCATCGAGTCGCGTTCCCAAGAATTCAAGCCAGGCGATATTGTCACTTCCAACTATGGCTGGCGGGAATACTTCATAGCTGCACCAAAACATTTACATCAGGTCAACCGCGACATTCAACCCTTATCGGTTTACCTTGGTGCCCTGGGTATGACGGGTATGACTGCTTGGGTGGGATTGAATTTGGTAGAAGTCAAAGCCGGCGATGTTATTTTTGTTTCAGGAGCCGCAGGCGCGGTGGGAAATATCGCGGGACAACTGGCAAAATTGCGCGGATGCCATGTCATCGGGTCAGCCGGGTCAATGGAAAAAATCAAATTTCTACGGGAAGAATGCGGATTTGATAGCGCCTTCGATTACAAAGCCGGCCCTGTTCTCGAACAACTAAAGCAAGCAGCACCGGACGGAATTGATGTCTATTTCGATAACGTCGGAGGCGAAACCCTGGAAGCGGCGCTTTCAGCATTGCGCGTACACGGTCGGATTATCGCTTGTGGCAGCATCTCCAGTTATAACGATGAAAAACCCCAGCCGGGCCCTTCCAATCTATTTAATATGATTACCAAGCGGTTGACGATGAAAGGGCTAATTGTTAGCGATTGGTTCGATCGTCGGGGAGAATTTGAACAGGAAGTCGGCGGCTATTTTCAGGCTGGGAAATTGAAAAACCAGGAAACAGTGGTGGCAGGAATCGAGCGAGCGGTGAGTGCATTCATCGGTCTTTTTGAAGGCAAAAATGTAGGTAAAATGGTGGTAAAATTGAATTAGTTATCCACTAAGTGAGCGGGCAGTTGGTTCATTATTTGGGCAATTTGATACCCTAGATTGCTTAGATAGCAACCGCCAAGGTAAGTAGAAGGAAGAAGGAAGAAGGAAGAAGGATTTAGTTATCTAGGAGAGAAGGAAGAAAGTTTATACAGTCAGCTTTTTAGCCATCCCGATCTTATGTTTAATTAGGTGGATTTACTTAGTTAAAACATTCTAAATTACAGAAACCCGCTTATTCTCTTCCCTTCTTCCCTTCTTATCTTCATCCCCTAGCCCCTAGCCCCTAGCCCC
Organism: Kamptonema formosum PCC 6407; assembly: GCF_000332155.1. Classification (GTDB taxonomy): domain Bacteria; phylum Cyanobacteriota; class Cyanobacteriia; order Cyanobacteriales; family Microcoleaceae; genus Kamptonema; species Kamptonema formosum. The sequence continues at coordinate 854,792 of NZ_KB235898.1, forward strand.
TAGCCCCTTCTTCTTCCCCTAGCCCCTAGCCCCTAGCCCCTTCTTCTTCCCCTAGCCCCTAGTTAAAAAAGTATGGATCTTCAACTATCAGATCGGATTGCATTGGTTAGCGGTTCCACCGCCGGAATTGGACTAGCGATCGCTACGACACTTGCCCAGGAAGGAGCCACTGTCATTGTCAATGGCAGAACCCAAGAGCGCGTAAACAATGCCCTTAAAAGCATTCAGCAAAGCGTCCCCAACGCCAAACTTCAGGGAATTACTGCCGATTTGGGAACCCAAGCTGGAGCTGAATTGTTATTTCAACAAGTGCCAGAAGTCAACATTCTGGTTAACAACTTGGGAATTTATGGCGCTAAAGCATTTGAAGAGATCTCCGATGAAGAGTGGATGAACTTTATCGAAGTAAACGTAATGAGCGGTGTCAGGCTCTCGCGTCATTACTTACCTTTAATGCTCAAAAAAGATTGGGGACGCATTATTTTTATCTCTAGTGAATCTGGCTTGAATATTCCCGTTGAAATGATTCACTATGGCGTTACCAAGACTGCACAAATAGCATTGGCTCGTGGTTTAGCTGAAACAACGGCAGGCAGTCAAGTCACAGTAAATACCGTATTGCCAGGCCCAACCCGTTCCGAAGGAGTGGAAACTTTCATCGAGGGACTTGCCAAAGAACAAAATATTTCAGCCGAACAAGTTGAGAAAGAATTCTTTACTAAGACTCGTCCATCTTCTCTGATTCAACGATTTGCTTCAACTTCTGAAGTTGCTGCATTAGTTGCATTTGTTGCTAGTCCTTTAGCCTCTGCAATTAATGGGGCAGCCTTGCGAGTCGAGGGTGGATTGGTGCGATCGATTGTTTAATGAATTTGCCTTGATAGATCCCTTTCACAATTAGGAGTAGGAATTCCCAATCGCGATCGTTGTTACGGTTCGCGATCGCATTCTTAAAAATATATTCATTCCGGTGTTGCCGGATTTGATCTTACTACCCACCGCGAAATAACCCCCAATTAAGAGGTCAGTGATGCCAATGGTGTCCAGAAACGGCTGCAACTCGACGACGAAACAATTAACGTCCGCATTCCCGCAGGCGCAAAACCAGGTAGTAGAATTCGACTCAAAGGTAAAGGTCGTCCTAGTCCCTTCTCTCAAAAGATAGTTTTAATTTGTGCCAAACAGAGGTTAACATAATCCGGTTAAATTCATTCAAGCCTCTAAGCATGACATCTTCTACTATTGAGAATCTCACTGAGCAGCAATGGCACAAGCAATCTGCGGCCGATGCTGCGAAATATCTGAGGATAGATTTAGAAGCGGGATTGTCAGAAGCAGAGGTGTCTGAACGTCAGAAACTTTATGGTTTCAATGAAATCAAAGGGAAAGCAGGGAAAAGTCCCATCATCCGTTTCCTGATGGAATTCAACCAACCGTTAATTTATATTTTGTTAGTTGCTGGCATCGTCACCCTGCTGCTAAAGGACTGGGTGGATGCGGGGGTGATTCTGGGCGTGATGTTGATTAACGCCGTAATTGGCTTTGTCCAAGAATCAAAAGCCGAAAATGCGATCGCCGCCCTAGCCAAATCTGTCACCACTGAAGCCACCATGATTCGAGATGGGCAAAAGGTGCGCCTCAACTCCCGCGAACTGGTTCCTGGCGATCTGGTATTACTGACATCCGGTGACAAAGTGCCTGCTGACGTGCGGTTAGTCAATGTGCGTGACTTGCAGGTGAGTGAATCGGCATTGACAGGGGAATCCGTTCCCGTCCAAAAAGCAACCGAACCCCTAGCCGCTGAAACGGTTTTAGCCGATCGCAGCAACATGGCCTATGCCGGAAGCTTGGTGACATTTGGGCAGGCAAAAGGAATTGTGGTAGCGATCGCCAACCAGACCGAAACTGGGCGAATTTCGCAACTGATGGATCAAAGCACTGCGCTGGAAACGCCACTTACTCGCAAGATTGAGCAATTTAGTAAGAGTCTGCTGTACGTCATTCTAGGGTTGTCAGCATTCATGTTTGCTGTGGTGATGGGCAAAGGAGGAACCTGGACAGACGGGTTTAAGACGGCAGTTGCCCTAGCCGTGAGTGCCATTCCCGAAGGACTTCCAGCCGTGGTGACAGTGACGCTAGCGCTGGGGGTGGAGCGGATGGCCAAGCAACACGCGATTATCCGCAAACTGCCCGCCGTCGAAACCCTCGGTAGTACGACGGTAATCTGTTCGGATAAAACAGGCACTCTCACCGAAAATCAGATGACCGTCCAAGCTATCTATGCTGGGGGGAGTTCCTACACTGTTAGTGGGGTGGGCTACCTAGAGGAGGGCTCGATTTTACAAAACGATCGCCCTGTAGAGGTAAGTCAATTTCCCATATTGCAGGAATGCTTGCAGTGTGGCTTATTGTGCAACGACTCTCACCTCCAAGAACAAGAGGAGCAGTTATCTGTAGCAGGCGATCCCACCGAAGGGGCACTGATTGTCTCGGCGCAAAAGGCAGGGTTGACACTGCAAGAACTAGAGCAGGAACAACCGCGACTAGATACAATTCCTTTTGAGTCGCAGTTTCAATATATGGCAACCTTGCATCAGCAAAGAGAACTAGCCGATCGCCACACGATTTATGTTAAAGGTTCGGCAGAGTCTATTCTCAAGCAATGTCATCACCAAATTGATGCAGATAGTCAAAACATCGACTTAAATCGAGAGGAAATTGAGCAAGTTGTCGATCGGATGGCATCCCAAGGTTTAAGGGTTCTGGCATTTGCTAAGAAAGAAATCTCTGCCCAAAAGCAAGGGATCGATCGCGAAGATATTGACAACAATCTAGTCTTTCTGGGACTCCAAGGCATGATCGACCCACCCAGAGCCGAAGCGATCGCCGCCGTGCGAGTCTGTCAGTCTGTGGGAATTCAAGTCAAGATGATCGCGGGCGATCATGCTCTAACTGCCGCCGCGATCGCCCGTAAAATGGGACTCAGCCAAGAGGAAGATGCCCTAGTGTTCACTGGGAAGCAACTGGCAGAAATGGACGATCGAGAACTGGCGAATGCCGTCGAAGCTAGTAATGTGTTTGCGCGGGTTGCGCCTGAACAGAAGCTGCGACTGGTAGAAGCCTTACAGTCCAAGGGCGAAATTGTTGCCATGACTGGAGATGGGGTCAATGATGCCCCAGCACTAAAGCAGGCGGATATTGGCATAGCGATGGGGATTACAGGTACGGAAGTTGCCAAAGAAGCAGCAGATATGGTGTTGACCGATGATAACTTTGCCTCCATTGAAGCCGCCGTAGAAGAAGGACGCACCGTTTATGGCAACCTGTTGAAAACCATTGGGTTTATCCTACCCGTCAATGGTGGAGAGGCGCTGACCATATTGGTGGGAATCTTGGCTGGTACAACCTTGCCAATTTTGCCCGTGCAGATTCTCTGGGTAAACATGGTGAGTTCCGTCGCCCTGAGTGCCACTCTAGCATTTGAGCCCAAATCGGCTGAGACTATGAAGCGATCGCCCCGCCGTCCCAATGAACCCCTATTAACCAAGAAATTACTGTGGCGCATCCTGATTATTTCCATCTTCAATCTCATTGCTGTACTTGGCATTTTTGAATGGGCTTCGCAAACCACAGGTAATATCAATTTGGCTCGGACAATGGCAGTCCATACCCTCGTTTCCGCAGAAACCTTTTACTTATTAAGTATTAGCCAATTTATTCCATCTTTGTTTGCCTATTTAAAAGATCGCACTCAAGAAATTGCTTATATTCCTGCGATCGGTGTGGTTTGTGTGTTTATATTTCAAGTTTTCTTTAGCCAGTTGACTTTCATAAACCCGCTATTTACTACCCAACCGCTTAGTTTTATCCAAGCTCTCATTTGTATCGGTGCAGGGATTCCAATTATTTTGCCTGCTTTGTTTTTAAAGCGCTTTGCTCCTCTTGCGTAAACTGAATAAGTAAATCCACCTAATTAAACATCAGATCGGGATGGCTAAAAAGCTGACTGTATAAACATTCTTCCTTCTTCCTTCTTCCTTCTTCCTTCTACTTAACAATGGGAGTAAGTCGTGAGGATTTAGCTATGGATATTGCTGATGAAAACAGCAAAAAAAGCGCCTGAGTTACCCCAGACGCATAGCATAAAAATCACAAATTGTCAACTTAAAACCTAACCTCTTAACGCCTCAGCGCCGCCGCAAACCTCCAGAATTTCCTGAGTAATTGCCGCCTGCCGCGCCTTATTATAAGAGAGCGTTAAAGTCCCAATCAAATCGCTAGCATTCTCACTAGCATTATTCATCGCTGTCATCCGCGCCGCCAACTCACTCGCCGCCGATTCTTGCAGAGCTCGCAACAATTGGTTATTCAAATAAAGCGGTAACAAAGCATCCAAAATTTGCACGGGATCTTGCTCAAAAATCATATCTCTGGGCAAACTTTTCACCGGATTCGTTACCTTTTCCCGCGATACTTGAAATTGTCCGCCAACAGAAGTTAAGCGGAAAATTTCATCATCTTGTACTTCTAAACCCTGGGGATCTAGAGGTAACAAAGTTTGAATCACTGGACGCGAACTAATCAAGGACACAAACTTAGTGTAAATTAACTCAATCCTATCCACAGTTCCCGATAGGAATAAAGACAGTAACTCATCAGCAACTTGAGATGCTTCTGCTGCTGTAGGAATCTGATCTAAATTAGCAAAAGTAGCAGAAATTGGCGCATTGCGGCGCTGAAAATACTGGATTGCCTTGCGTCCCACCAGTATAAACTTGTAATCAACCCCTTCCGCCTTCAATTCTCTAGCCCGAATCTCAGCCCGTTTGATAATACTGCTATTGTAGCCGCCGCACAAACCGCGATCGCCAGAAATTACTAACAAGCCAACCGACTTAATATCCCGTTTCTTCAACAAGGGTAAATCAGCGTCTTCAAACCGCAAACGTGCCTGCAAACCGTATAAAACTTGCGCCAAACGATCCGCAAAAGGCCGAGTAGCAATCACCTGTTCCTGAGCCCGGCGCACCTTAGCAGCAGCCACCAAACGCATCGCTTCAGTAATCTTTCTAGTGTTTTTGACAGACTTAATCCGCTCGCGAATAGCTTTTAGATTTGCCATAAATTTATCCTTTTACCTTCCGAAAAAATTCAACTTAAATCTCAACATTTAACGATTAACAGTTAACAGTTAACTGTTAACCGTTAACCGTTAACTGTAATTTATGCAGAAACTAAGAAAGTTTGCGTATACTCAGCAATCCCTTCTTTGAGCAACTTCTCAGCCTCATCGCTCAGTTGCTTTTCGCCCTGAACAATCTCACCGTAACGAGGCTTGCTAGTCCGTAAATAATCGCGCAAACCAGAGGCAAACTTATTCACCTTATCAACTGGAATTTCATCTAAATAACCATTAATCCCAGCATAGATAATAGCCACTTGCTCGTTCATTGGCAGAGGCGAATTTTGCGGTTGTTTCAGCAATTCCCGCAAACGTTGACCCCGCGCCAACTGATTTTGAGTAGCTTTATCCAAATCAGAAGCAAACTGAGAGAACGCAGCCAAATCATCGTACTGCGCTAACTCCAACTTCACTTTACCAGCAACTTTTTTCATTGCCTTAGTTTGAGCCGCTGAACCCACCCGCGATACCGAAATACCAGGGTTTACAGCCGGACGCAAACCGGAGTTAAATAAGTCAGAAGAAAGGAAGATTTGACCGTCAGTAATCGAAATTACATTTGTAGGAATGTAAGCAGAAACGTCACCGGCTTGGGTTTCAATAATTGGCAAAGCAGTCATACTACCTTCGCCTAAATCATTGCTCAGTTTTGCTGCTCTTTCTAACAAGCGAGAGTGTAAGTAGAATACATCCCCAGGATAAGCTTCGCGTCCTGGTGGGCGACGTAGCAGCAGCGACATTTGACGATAAGCTTGGGCCTGTTTGGAAAGGTCATCATAAATGATCAGGGTGTGCTTACCTTTGTACATGAAATATTCAGCTAAACTTGCACCAGTGTAAGGAGCCAAATATTGCAATGTTGCGGGGTCGCTAGCGTTAGCAGCTACGACGATTGTGTAGTCCATCGCGCCCTTTTCTTGCAGGGTATTGACGACGTTGGCTACAGTGGAAGCTTTTTGACCAATTGCGACGTAAACGCAAACTACATTTTCGCTTTTTTGGTTAATAATCGTATCAACTGCGATCGCAGTTTTGCCGGTTTGTCTGTCACCAATAATCAGTTCCCGTTGGCCGCGTCCCACTGGGATCATCGCATCAATAGCAGTAATTCCAGTCTGCATCGGCTCATAAACAGAGCGACGAGAAACAATACCAGGAGCCGGCGATTCAATCAAGCGAGTTTCACTACACTTGATTTCACCTTTGCCGTCAATCGGACGAGCCAAGGCATCTACTACCCGTCCCAGCATCGCTTCACCCACAGGGACTTGAGCAATTCTGCCAGTAGCAGTAACCGCCGAACCTTCTTGGATGCCGAGGCCTTGTCCCATTAACACTGCACCGACGTTATCTTCTTCTAAGTTAAGAGCCAAACCTACAGTGCCGTCGGCAAACTCTAACAATTCCCCAGACATGGCTTTATCTAAGCCATAAATCCGGGCAATACCGTCGCCTACTTGCAGCACAGTACCCACGTTAGAAACTTTAACATCTTGGTCGTACTGCTCAATTTGCTGCCGAATAATACTGCTGATTTCGTCAGGTCTGATTGCTGCCATTTTAATTTTTTAGTGGTTAGTTGTTAGTGGTTAACGGTTAACTGTTAATAGTTAACTGTTAAGGTAATTGGTAATTGGTAATTGGTAATTGGTAATTGATGACAGTCAACAGTTAACAGTTAACCGTTAACCGTTAACAGTTAACAATTAACTACCCTGCACTCAAACGAATTCCTAGACGGCGAAGTTGTCCGCGCAGGCTAGCATCAATTACTTGAGAGCCTACTTTGATGATGACACCGCCAATTAACTCGCTATCAAGTTTTGATTCAAGCTCAACTTGACTAGCGCCTGTCATCGCTTGAACTTTCTCCTTAACTGTCTGCTGTTGCGCTTCTGAAAGCGGCACAGCCGAAGTTACTTCCGCCAAAACAGTTTGATTTAATTCGCGGAGTTTTGCTAGATATTCTTTGCCAATTCCCTCTAGGAAATAAATCCTTCCCTTATCTACCAATAGTCTCAAAAAGTTTCGCACGAAGGGGCTAATTCCATCACCCGCTACCTGCTCTAATACTCTTTTTTTGACATCTGGCTTAACTAGAGGATTTCCTAAAACCTGGCGCAGTTCAGCGGAACTGTCCAAGAGGCTTAGCAAGGCACGCACATCTTGGCCAAATTCCTCAGTGAGATTGTTTGACTGAGCCACGGACATCAATGCTGATGCGTAAGGCTGTACGATTTCTGCGTTAACTGTACTCACTACCTGCCTCCCAATAAAGCAATGCTACGGTCGATTAGTTGGTTTTGAGCGCTGTCATCTAAGCTAGTTTTGAGTTGATTTTCAACTCTTTCTAAGGCCATAGATGCAACGACGGCTCTGAGTTGAGCGATCGCTCTTTCTCTCTCCGCCTCCAACTCTCTACCCGCGTCTGCTTTCATGCGTTCAACATCTTGCGCCGCTTGAGCGAGGATGGCTGCTTTCGCCGCCGTAGCATTTTCTTCAGCAACAGCTCGAATCCGCTCAGCTTCCGCTTGCGCTTGAGTCAATTTCTGCTGTTGTTCTGCTAAAGCTGCTGCGGCATCTTTTTGGCGTTTTTCGGCATCATTAATTGCCTCTTCGATGGCGGCACGCCGCTCGCTTAGGATTTTCCCTAAAAAGCCGCGCCCGAAGTAAACCACCACTCCAATCACAATGATCAGGTTAATCAGGTTGGTTCCTAAAATATCGAAATTTAGACCGAAACCACCTTCGTGACTAGCTTCTGCGGCTAGCAATAAAACAGTCCCCATGATATTCTTCCATAAATGCGCTGCTGATTGGGCAAGGCTATTTGGCCAACGCTGGGCCTAATAGCTTTTCTAAAATCTGGCGACTGAGAGCGTCTACTTCTTGCTCTAGCGATCGCATTGCCTCTTGCTTTTGCCGATCTATTTCTTTCGCCGCTTGTTCTCGCGAAACTTGAGCTTCTTTTTGCGCCCCAGCAACTTTTTCCGACGCAATTTTCTGAGCATCTGCTTGAGCGGCCACAATAATCGCTTGAGATTGTTTGCGGCTTTCACCTAGTTTTTGCTCGTACTCGTGAGCCATTTTCTCAGCTTTCGCCAAGCGTTCCTGCGCTCCCTTTTGAGTGTTGCGGATGTAATCATCTCGCTCGTCCAAAGTCTTAGTCAAGGGCTTATAGAAAACTGCATTCAGCACTACAGTCAAAACTAAGAATTGCAACGCCATCAACGGCAAAGTTGCATCAAAATCAAACACGAAATTTCCTCCTTTGTGCAGGGGCAGATTACTTTCCGCCCCTTATTACGCGCCGTTGATATTAGGCGAAGGGATTAGCAAATAGCAGCACCAGTGCAATCACCAGACCGTAAATGGTAAGGGATTCCATGAAAGCTAAACTCAAAAGGAGAGTACCGCGAATTTTGCCTTCTGCTTCTGGTTGACGGGCAATACCTTCTACAGCTTGACCAGAGGCATTACCTTGTCCAATACCAGGGCCAATCGCGCCTAAACCAATAGCTAAACCGGCAGCGATTACAGAAGCAGCAGCAACGATGGGGTTCATGATAGTTTTCCTTACCTAAAGTACAAAATGAACAACTGAAAGATTACAAATTGGTGCTATTTGAAATATGAGGAGTGAAGTTATTATTTATCCTTCATCTTTCACATTTCCTAAGAATGTTCCTCATGATGCTCTTCACCATGTCCTTCCATTGCCTCGTGGATATAGGCTCCTGCCAAGGTGGCAAATACCAAGGCTTGAATAGCACTGGTAAATAAACCTAAAAGCATCACGGGCAGAGGGACAAACAAGGGAACCAGCAGTACCAGCACTGCCACCACTAATTCATCCGCTAAAATGTTACCAAATAGACGGAAGCTCAGGGAAAGAGGCTTGGTAAAATCTTCCAAAATAGCGATCGGCAACAAAACTGGGGTAGGCTCGATGTACTTCTTGAAGTATCCTAAACCGCGCCTGCTGAACCCCGCATAAAAATATGCTAGAGAAGTCAACAAGGCAAGTGCCACAGTCGTATTGATATCGTTTGTTGGTGCCGCTAGTTCACCCTCTGGTAGCTTAATTAGTTTCCAGGGAACTAACGCGCCCGACCAATTGGATACAAAAATGAACAGAAATAAAGTGCCGATAAATGGCACCCAAGGACGGTACTCTTTTTCGCCGAGTTGATTCTTAGCCAAGTCTCGCACGAATTCAAAGGCGTACTCCATGAAATTTTGCATTCCACTCGGAACTCTCTGGATGTTGCGAGTTGCAGCAATGGAAGCTACTAGGAGAAGACCAATCACAATCCAGGAGGTGAGAAACACCTGTCCGTGAACTTTGAGATTGCCTATGTGCCAGTATAAATGCTTGCCAACTTCCAACTCAGCGAGGGGAAGAGCATTCCAGGCGTTTAAAACATTTAGCATTTCCATTCAAGAGAAATTCACTCAAGTGGATGTTTGGCAGGTTGCCTGACCTATTTATGGTCAGGAATGAAAACGGATTGCAGCATATAGAAGACGATCGCAGCTTTATAAGTCAGAAATCCCAAGAAAATGGGCAAAATCTGTAGCTGATTCCATTGAGTTGCTAGTATAATCAACCCCATGAACAGAACCAGCCTTGTCTTACTCAGGCGTTGGTTCTCCCTGCCAAGCCGCTCAACGTTTTTAGCCAACATTCTCAAGTAAACCACACCTGTGCACGCCCCAATCAAGTAATTTAGAGCAATGTTGAGGTTATAAAAAATCCACACTGAGATAAAAATTATCCCCGTCAAGGCAAGGCTGTACAGCAACAGATCCTGTTGGAGTTGATAGAAGTCTTGCATGGGATCTTTGGCTGGCTCTGATGAGGCAGAACCAGTTTCAGGAATATCCCCTGTTGCAGGTATGGGTTCCGTTGGTGTGTTTGGCGAGTTCACGCTTGAGGGGTGAAACTAATGCAGGTAAATGGCTTGGCTCTGCAAGTCCATTGAGCATCATATCATGGTGCTGCAACATTACTTAAAAAAGAATTAATTAATGCGATCGCGGAGAGGGGGTGAGGGTCAGGAGGCGGTAGACACTGGAAAATCGCTCAAAGCTAGTAGTCTGTGCGCTCACGATATCCTCTGCTTGGCGATCGCCCTTTAACAAACAATCTAGAATTTGTCTAAAGTTCCGGTAATGTGACCCTACCTATCTGAGTTCTGGCGATCGCCTACCCAATCCCTAGTTCAGACGATTGGACTCCATCGAACTCATGCTATTCAGCATCTTGAATCTCTAAACCTAATTTCAGAAATAGGTAGCAAGAGAGTATTTTCAATTTCTTGACGAACTTCAGGAGAGACAACACAATTAGTCTTAAACAAACTATTGGCTAACAGTTCTGTTGCATTGTAATACTTCTTAAGTAATTCCCTTTGCTTCTGTGTAAACTGACCTTGCCAATCGTGGCCAATCCCTCGATATTCAATCATTATTTGTCTTAATTTTTCAGCTAAATTTTTGCGTTTTTGCGAATTTAACCAAGCCGGATTGGTTTCATCTAAATTTTCAGGGAATTGAGTCTGAAGTTGTTCTAATGCTTGTTTTAAGGCTTGATTTCCTTGGCGAGGATCGCCAGCTTTTTCAATAGCAATACTGAGCCTCGCTTTGACATCTTTCCTGCGTTCGGCAGATTGCCATAAATGAAAGAGATCGCGTACTGGAGTATAATCCATTGCTGGTGGTATATCCACTTCAAAAAGAGGCTCAATAACACGATCTAGACTAATATTAACCCCCTGACCGAAATCTTGGTGAAGGTTTTGTTCATACAACAATGTACCCAGTATACTGCTTAATGCACTATCAATAGATAAATCATAGTCAAGCGATTTATCTATTGCACAAATATAACCGCCATAATTCTCAATTATCCCATCTAAGTAGAAAGCACGAATACCCGCAGGCTTGTACTTAGTCTTGACAGAGCAAGACTTTTGATAGAGACAGTTAAACATCTCTTGTAATATATTTTCAGGCTCAACTAAAAAATCAACTTTTTGTTTCATTATTTGCAACAGACAACTGGCATCAGTTAGTAGATCTACAACCAACAAGAAAACTTCTCGCCATTGACGTTTTGTTAGATGATTTGCTAACTCATTTAGAACCGGATCGTCTATAGATTTATAATTGCAGTTAGTAACGATCGCTTGGGCAGTCAAATACTCATGGAAAGTTAAGTGAGAAAATGACCAAAAGCTTTGAGCTCGCTCAACCAGCAGCCCATATTCTGCAATGGACTTTAGCACCTTGTTACTCTCTACTCTCAAAGCCTCTAGATCGCTTTTAGCTTCGGGCAAATTACGGATAAAATCACTAATCCATGATTCCAGGTTTCTCTCCCGAAAAAAACGTTCATCTTTTTCAAATGTCTCTTTGGCAATTTCTGCCAATAACTCTTGAATTCGACGATAATTTAAACCACTATAAACTCGTTCTCTCTGAAGATTGTGCTGCTTACTATTCCACTTAAATAATAATAACTCAATTCCTTGTTTGTAGAGATCAGCACGACTCTCCATAAATTGACCAGAATCTTCAAATACTAGACAAAGTAGGGTCAACAACAGGGGAGAAGTAGCTAATTGTTGCATTCTAGGATTAGCTTGGAGATGTGTGATAAAGTCTGTGGCTGACTTGCGAGTTTCGTGGGAGTTAAACCACTTACTGGCAAAATCTTGAATTTGGGGTAACTTAAAATCAGCTACCTCCACCTCAGTAAAAGATGGAAAACTGTATTCCCGTGCAGCAATACGACAAGTCAGAACAAAATAGTTGTCGATAAATTTCTCCGTAAACTGTTGGACACATCGAACAACTCGCTGACTATCTACCTCTTTCACCTCATCTAGCCCATCCAACAATACCAATACCCGTCCCTTTTTTAATAACTGTTGTGCCGTCTCTGGAGGAATGTCTTGGGATTGCCAATGCTGAATAATATAGTCTTCCAAAGAAGGTTGATTAGGTGCGGCTGCAAAGTCTGAAAGACGCACAAAAACTGATACATAATCCGGCAAAAATTGCCGATGAAGATTGAGAATGGCAACGCGACACAAAAACGTTGTTTTCCCAGAACCAGGTTTGCCCAAAACCACCAACCAAGAAAACCTTTCCAGTGCTTCCAAACCCAAAAGCCCTGCTTCTTGAATTCGCCCAAATCCAAACCGTTCAAAGTCTTGCTGGTGAGCTTGTTCGATTAATTCTTCCTGCGTTAGTCGCAAATTCCGAGTCAATCTCTCTAAAACATTGACTTCGACAAATACATCATCTAAGCGGATTGGGTAACTCATGTCCAAGCACTTGATTGTGCCGTGATGAAGGTTCAAATACTTGCCGTACTTCTCCCGTACCTCTTGTATGAGCGGGTCATCGCCACAGTCCACCACATTTCGCCAGTTAATACCTACGGCGCTACACGCTTGACTTAAAATATTCTCACCTACGTCTTTTGGGCCGTTTACTTTTCCTAAAATACGTTTAATAGTAGCAAGAGAGCAGTAACTTTCCTGTGCCCATCTCTCTTGAGTCCATCCCTTACCTTTATAGGCTTTTTCGAGTAATTCCCGTCCTATTTTAGATGTAACTGGCATAAGCTGACCTCTCCTGATTAAAAAGTTTGACCTTGCCAGAATGATAGCACGGCTTAAATTACTAAATCCATCAATCATCCACAAAGAACCACTATTGAGCTGAAACTGAACTTATTTTTGATCTTTGATCCAAAATGAACTAATTTGATCTATTTTTTCGTAAAAAGCTGAACTATACAAAGCCAAATAACTAAGTTATTGTGAATTCATGGATAACTTGAAAAAGTTAATCCGTCATAAATATCTATTCTGATCGAGGAGAAAACCATGACAACCAATTCTCGTGAATACACCAACATCTACGGAGATAAAGTCCGCGAGTACAAACAAAATGGTCAAATTGTAGGTCGGGGAACTGGAAAAACCTATGATTCTGCAAAGGCTGCGGCTGATGCTGATGTTCAGATACGCAAAAATAAGAAATAGAACTCTAGTCACTTTACTGAAGGGGTTTTAGTGATTTGGTTGGGGCAACAATTTCCAAAAGTTGCCCTTTCCATTTTTTCTTTAGGCATTTTATTTTACATCTTGAGAATTGTTTTTTAACCTTATCAAGAATCGTCATGTCAAAAAATCAAACGTAAGAGGTCACTATGTCTCAAGTTCTATGGGTCGCGATAATTACCCAAATTATATTTCTATTCGGCGAGATTCCTTTCGCGGGCTATCTGAAAAGTATTGGATTTAGCACAGCTAGTTTATCCCATTTTTCTTTCTGGCTTTTTACTGTAACTCGATTTATAGGTATTAGCGGTCAAATCTACCTTTGGAGTTCCACCGAAATTGGTCGAGTTGCAGCTATTATGGGCAGTCTTGGTATAATTCTCAATAATCTATTTGGTGTGTATTTGCTACACCAGAAAGCTCTATCAATGCCCGGTTATATGGGCATTGTATTGGCAGTAATCAGCATTATTCTCCTGACAAAGTAAACGACTAAAAAGAAGTCCGCCGACGCGGACTAAAGAGAATAACGTAATTTTAACCCCATCCTAGAATGTTTTTAACACTCTACTACCCCGGAATCAGCCAAATCAACTGTTTTGATACAAGCGATCGCACTCCCTCCACTTCTAAATCCACATCCGCCAAAATTTCCCCTACGCTTCGGCTTCCCTCGCAAGCTTGCAAAAACTCAAATTCTACTGTTGACAAATCAACCATTTCATAGTTATAGTCCAAAACTTTCTCACTCGGCCAGCCGAACATACAGGCACTACGTTCAGGAATCGCCCCTAGTAAAATGCGATCGTCTGACCAATCAGCCTTTGGTAAGGGCGATCGCCCCAAGAAAAACTCGTAATGGCTTAGTTCCGGGTCTAAGAGCTCAATTAGCCGATAACGATCGCGTTCTGTCAAATCTTGCGCCCTTTCCAGCAACCCTGATTCTTTCCCTAACAGCCTTTCTAACTGCCAGTACCCCGGATTCGAGAAACCCAGAAACTCTAAGCCAGACGCATCAATTAATTCAAACAGCGTCTCAATGTTGTAGTCAATTTCCTGCGGGTGGACGTACATATCCGCAAAGCACTCGTCCCGCTGATTTTCCATCGCCCAACGTTGCTTTTCATACTTGACAAGACGGTTATTTTCTGGTAAAGATGCAAACAATTGACGACCGACTTTAACACCATCGCGGTAATCTCCACGTCGATCGCCTTGAAGCAGAGCGATCGCCTTTTGCATCAATTGAATTTCCCAGCGACCCAACTCCGAATACACAAAAATGTGCATTAGGCCACCATTTCTTAACTTAGGGGCCAAAGCTTGAATGCCCCGGATCGGATCGGGTAAATGGTGGAGCACTCCCACGCAATTAATCAAATCAAACTCGCCCTCTAACTGTCCAGCATCGTAGAGGCTAAGGTGATGAAACGCTACCCGTTCCGCACCAGAGCGGCGACAGCGCTCTTTCGCCACCTCCAAAGTACCGCTGCTGAGGTCAATTCCCACCACAGACGCTTCCGGGTTGAGATGAACTAAATATTCTGTACTGACCCCACTGCCACATCCAGCATCTAAAATACGAATATCTTGTTTGTCAGGTTTCTGACCCGTGCAAAAGCTATAGGCAGCAGGCCAAAACCAACGCCAATTGTACCCAGGTGGCGGTTCGTCCAATAAAGGCTCTGGTGGGAAGGGGTAAGTATCGTAAAGCCGCCCAACGGCAGCACTAACATCTGGTGTTGTTTCCATAAAGCATTAGAGAATGTGGAGTGGGGGAGCGGGGGAGCAGGGGAGCGGGGGAGAAGCCCCAGTTAACAGTTAACCGTTAACAGTTAACCGTTAACCGTTAATAAAACTTATCATTATTTCTCAGATATGCCCTGTTAAATCTATAAAATAAGTGTCGGCAGGCTTTTTAAGAAATTAGGGAGATGATCCCGAAACATTTTAATCTGAGAAATAAGTGATTAGGCTAAAACCTCAAGCAAGGGGACAGAAAAAAGTAAAAGGCAAAAATACCTACTTTGACCTTCAACCTTCTTGAACCAGAAAATTAGTCTGGGCAAAAACTGTAACCACTCTCTAATGGAGCGAACAAGATCAAATGACTGTTAAGGCAAGCGGTGGAAGCTCAGTTGCGCGTCCGCAACTATATCAAACTGTACCAGTCGCAACGATTTCGCAAGCAGAACAGCAAGACCGATTTCTAGGACTGGGAGAACTGAAGGAACTACAAAGCTATTTTAGTTCTGGTGCAAAGCGCATAGCGATCTCCGAAGCGCTGACGAAAAACTCCGAATTGATAGTGTCTCGTGCGGCAAACCGGATTTTTGTGGGGGGTTCCCCCTTGGCATTCTTAGAGAAGCCAGCAGAACAAGTAAAAGAGCTTGCAGGAGTCGGTGCAGGCAAAAGTGTCGGCGACGGCATGAAGTTGGGAAATGTCACCTATGTTGAAAGCGGTGGTGGCAACGGATTGTTTGGGGGCTTGGGTTCGCTATTTTCCGGTGGTAGCGGCCCAATTCCATCAGGATTCCAGCCGATCAATGTATCTCGCTACGGCCCTGGCAACATGACGAAATCCCTACGGGATTTATCATGGTTCTTGCGTTACATCACTTACGCGATCGTTGCTGGCGACCCCAATATCATCGCGGTCAACGTGCGGGGATTGCGGGAAATCATCGAAAACGCCTGTTCAACGGCGGCGACGATTGTGGCAATGCAAGAAATGAAGGCAGCAGCCTTGGGGTATTTCACTAAGGATCAAGAAGCGATCGCGATCGTCGGGCAATACTTCGACGTAGCCATCACCGAATTCAAAGCCCCCACACCTTCCGACAAAATCCGCCAACGGGAAAGCAACGACCAGCAAGGTCTACAACTGCCCCAAATTTACTTCATTGCAGCCGAGCGCAGGCAGAAATTTGTAATGAAGACTGGTCTTTCGAGTTCAGAAAAGCAAGAAATAGTCAGAGCCGCTTACCGCCAGGTGTTCGAGCGCGACATCACCCGTGCTTACAGTCAAAGCGTTTCCGACCTCGAATCCAAAGTCAAAAACGGCGAAATCTCGATGAAAGAGTTTATTCGCCGCATCGGTAATTCTCCCCTGTACCGCAAGCAATTCTACGATCGCTTCGTCAATTCCCGCGCCGTAGAACTGGCAGCCCGCCACTTCCTCGGTCGGGGTCTGAGTTCCCGCGAAGAATTCAGCAAATACTTCGCGATCGTTTCTAAAGGTGGTTTGCGAGCTCTAGTAGACGCAATGGTAGACTCCCAAGAATACTCCGACTACTTCGGCGAAGAAACCGTCCCTTACCTCAGAGGTCTAGGTCAAGAAGCGCAGGAATGTCGCAACTGGGGGCCGCAGATTGACCTGTTCAACTACAGCGCACCATTCCGCAAAGTTCCGCAATTCATCACCCTGTTTGCGGACTACAACCAACCCCTGCGCGACCAGCACGTTTACGGTGTGGGTAATGACCCGCTAGAAATTCAGTTCGGCGCGATTTTCCCCAAAGAAACTCGCAACCCCAAAAATCGACCCGCTCCTTTTGGTAAGGACACCCGCCGCATCTTAATTCGTCAAGGCCCAGGCATTGACAACCAATTAAGCAACCCCGCAGCACGGGGCAAAGCTCCCGGAACTCTGGGGCCCAAGGTGTTCAAACTCGACCAAATTCCAGGGGGCTACATTGCTCCTAAGAAAGGTTTCCGCACGAGCACTGCTACGGCAAACCCAGGGGGAACCAGCGTTTCCTTTACGGAAAGTTCAACTCAAGCAGTGATTCGGGCAGCTTATTTGCAAGTGTTCGGTCGCGATGTGTTCGATGGCCAACGCCAAAAAGTGGCTGAAATCAAGCTGGAAAACGGCGACATCACCATGCGGGAGTTTATTCGGATGTTGGCTAAGTCCGATGTCTTCCGTAAAATGTACTGGACTTCGCTTTATGTTTGTAAAGCGATCGAGTATATTCACCGTAGACTTTTGGGCCGTCCTACCTACGGTCGCTCCGAGATGAATGCTTACTTTGACATCTGTTCCAAGAAGGGTTTTTATGCTCTGGTTGATGCAATTATCGACAGCTTGGAGTATAACGAAGCCTTCGGGGAAGATACAGTACCTTATGAGCGTTATCTGACTCCCGCCGGTTTGTCTCAACGGACGATGAGAGTTGGTTCGATTGCAGATAAGAATCTGAAAGTCGAGGTTGAAGAAACCCCGCGCTTTGTGGAACTTGGTACTGTGTCGATGGCACGAGGCGATATCGAACTTCAGTCTCGGATTTCCCAAGGGGTGAACAAGCGGCGCGAGCAAACTAAGGTATTCAAGCTGACGACTGTTACTGACAAAGTGGCTTTGAATACTTTAATTCAAGCTGCTTACCGTCAGATTTTCGAGCGCGATTTGAATCCCTACATTGTGAAGAATGAATTCACAGCGCTGGAAAGCAAGCTTGGTAACAATGAAATCAACCTTAAGGAGTTTATTGAGGCTTTAGGTTGCTCGAATCTGTATATCAAGCAGTTTTACGCGCCTTATCCCAATACTAAGGTGATTGAGTTGGGTACGAAGCATTTCTTAGGTCGTGCTCCTCGCAATCAGGCAGAAATTCGAGTTTACAACCAAATCCTTGCTAGCCAAGGCATTAAGGGTTTTATCGGCGCAATGGTGAACAGCGTGGAATATGCAGAAGTGTTTGGGGAGGATACGGTTCCTTATCGCCGCTTTCCGACGTTACCTGCTGCTAACTTCCCGAATACGGAACGGTTGTATAACCAGTTGACTAAGCAGAATGATGATTTAGTGGTGCCCAGTTTTGAACCTGTGGCTTTGATTGACAGAAGCTGAGGCGATTTAAGGTTTTAGATAGGATTCAATTTAGAATCTTAAATTGGGTGAGGGCAGGTAATTTTACCTGCCCTTTTTTATTATTTTTTAAACATATTTAATGTCAAGCAGTACATGAGTCGGATCGACCCCGATCCTTTTTAATTTCGGCTATCCGCACTCAAATCAGCCGCCCGATCCGAGAACATTGCCGCTACTCCTCCGTCATCTATCTTAAGGAAGGCGCGATCGGCTTCTACTTCGGCTTCTACTTTTAAACCGCTTAGTGATGCCAGTGTTACCTTAAGAGTAATATCAAAGTCCTCTCAATTAAACATTGAACATGGTAAGGGGTAACAACTGTTGACAAAAATCTACCTAAATCCGCTCAAATCTACCTAAAAACTGCTCTATGATGACTAAATGAGGAGAAATACCCAACTGTAATTTAGATTATGTACGCCATCAAACTCGAACTCAAACTGAATAATAAGGAACGTACCTTGATGGCGCGACATTCTGGTTATGCTAGATTTTGCTACAACTACGCATTGAATCTTTACCAAGAAGTGAAAAGTCTCCCAGGTGGTAGCAGTAAAAAAGTGGCGGCAATCGAAAGAATTTTCACCAATCATGTCAAGAAAATGCCGGAATATCAATGGACTAACACCCTATCTTCTAGGGTTTATAAAATGACATTCCGGCATTTTAGTGAGGCTTTGTCTCGTTTCTTTAAAGGATTAGGAGAGTTCCCTAAATTCAAAAGGAAAAAAGATGGTGATTCGTTCACCGTAGATGCTGCTGATTGGAATCACTCGGTTTTATTGGCAGCTAACAAATCAATTAAAATTCCTACCCTGGGAAAATTTCGACTTAAAGAATCCATCCCATTCCCTTGCGTAGCGCAGACATTTACTATTTCTCGCACGGCGGATAAATGGTATGTATCCTTTGCTATTAAAGCCGAAAAAATCCCACCAATGTTTCATCCCGTTACTGAACCAGTGGGAATTGACTTAGGAGTATCAACATTCGCTACTATTTCTGATGGTAATTCTTACGAGTCTCCCCGTCCACTCACTCAAGCGAAAACCAAGCTGAGTAAGGCACAGTGGAGAAATCGAAAGAAACAATTAGGCAATAGGAAATTAGGCGTGAGAGCGTCTAAAAATGCTATTATACACTATCGTAGAATCGCTAAGATTCACGCGAAAACTGCCAATGTGCGCCGCGATTTCTTACAGAAAACTACGACCGAAATTAGTCAAAAATATGCTCACATTCGCATCGAAGATTTGAACGTGAGTGGGATGATTGCTAATCATAAGTTAGCGGCGGCTATTTCCGATTGTGGTTTCTATGAATTTCGCCGTCAGTTGACGTATAAAACCGAAATGTATGGCACGAAGGTTGAGCTAGTAGATAGATGGTTTCCTTCTTCTAAAACCTGCTCAAATTGTGGTCATGTTCAGTCAATGCCATTAAAGGAACGAGTGTTTAATTGCGGCGGCTGCAATTTGTTAATTAATCGAGATTTAAACGCGGCAATTAATTTATCTCGTTGTTCAGAAAAAGTAAGACTAGCTCAGTCTGAAGTTACGCCTGTGGACAAGAAGGAGTCGACTCCCTTGGTAGAAGCAGGAAGTGAACATCAAATCTGCCGTAGGTAGATTTGAGTAGGTTTCATGGAGCGGTAAGGACACACTATTGCTTTATCTCTACCGATTTGATGTGCAATCAAAGGGATTTGAGAGAATATCTCGCTCTGTCATACTTTGCTAATGCCTAGATAATTTTTGAGGGGTATAACCCCACATCCTCTAGCTAATATTTTGTGATAAATAATTGACGGTCAGAAAACACTTTCAGGGTGGCTAAGAATAGTTCATAGTAGAGGCGTGAATGCCAACAAGCTGAGTTTTAGGGTGCAAATTAAGATTGTAGATCGAGTGAGCGATCCGAGCATCAATTTCTAGATCTTTTCTGTTTAGTACAATAAGTGAACGAATAAAGTATCAGAGCATAATCTTTTATCTGAGTTAACAGGAATGGAATTAGATTTAGATAGATTTTATAGCGCGTGCAACCCCAGCTATACCCTGCAAGTGGCGAAAGCCGAGGATCGACAATATTACATCGATTTCTCCTCTGTACGCGGCGGCAAAATAATTGAGGAATTGGAGAGAACAATCGTCCGCCTCTCTCCCAACGAGGCAACTTGCCAACTATTTACTGGACACATAGGCTCTGGTAAATCCACTGAATTGCTGCGATTACACGCAGAATTAGAACAGCAGGGATTTCACGTAGTCTACTTTGAGTCTAGCAAAGACTTAGACATGGCGGATGTCGATATCACCGACATTTTATTGAGCGTTGCTCGTCAGGTCAGCGAAAGCCTTGAAAAGAGAAAAATTAAACTGCAAGCCACTGGTTTTAAAGCTTTACTCAGAGGCGTAGCAGACGTTTTTCAAACTCAGATAGATGTAAAAGCGGAAGCTAACTTACCCGGAGTTGGTCAAATGACTGCGGGTACTGATGGCGAATTTTCTCTAGCATTGGGAATTGGCAAAATTACTGCCAAAGCTAAAGATGCTCCCAATCTTCGCTCTGAGTTGAGGCAATATCTAGAACCGCGAACTAATGTAATTTTAGAAGCTCTTAATAAGGAGCTACTAGAACCGGCTGCCAAGCAACTCAAAGAGCAAGGAAAAAAAGGACTTGTTGTCATTATCGATAATCTCGATCGCATACATGGGTCTCCAAAACCGAGCGGACGACTTCAGCCCGAATATCTGTTTGTAGACCGGGGCGAACAGTTAAAAAGATTGAATTGTCACGTAGTTTATACAATTCCCTTGGGGTTAATTTTCTCTAATGATTTGTTGCAGTTAACAAATCGATTCGGAGTAGATCCAAAGGTATTGCCAATGGTGCCGGTGCAGTTACGGGATGGTAGCCTATGCGAAGAGGGTATCGAATTGCTACGGCAAATGGTACTAGCTCGTGCTTTTCCTACTGTGGAATCTCAGCAGCGTTCGGCTTTAATTCCCAAGGTTTTTGAGAGTCCTGAAACTCTAGATAGACTGTGCCGTGTTAGTGGGGGTCACGTTCGCAATTTGCTTCAGTTGCTCTACAGTTGTCTTCAGAGAGAAGAGCCGCCGATCTCGCGGAGGACTTTAGAAAATGTCATTATTCAGCGGCGGCATCAGTTAACTTTAGCAATTGAGGCTGATGAGTGGGAATTGCTGCGGCAAGTAGCGGCTATCAAAATCGTGACTGGTGAAACAAAATACCAAACTCTATTACGCAGTCTTTGGGTGTTTGAATACCGTTATGGGGAGGATTATTGGTTTGAGATTAACCCCATTTTGGCTGATGCGAAAGAATTTAAAGTTTAGGGTAATGGGTAATGGGTAATAGGTAATTGGTAATAGCTAATAGGTAATTGGTAATAGCTAATAGGTAATGGCTATTACCCATCTCCCCCCATCTCCCCCAGTCAAGAGTTCCCAATTTTTCCCTAGTCCCTAGCCCCTTCTAATTTTGGGCAGCAACGAAGTATTAACGATGCTACTGGATTTCATATCACTTAATTCTTTCATTTACCCTTGAATCGATTGCAGCGGACTATTGTCCGCTGCAAGTTCCCTAATTACTTTTGACAGCATTTAGTTAGAACAATATACTTACTATATTATGATGAACGAGATCCATAAGTCAATAGGTTTACAAAAGTTTTTATAAAAAATCTGGTTAAATTTAGACTCTAAAAACTTGTACAATGACCTGCAAGAAGTAATAGTTATTTTCCGGCACTTCTCCCGATGTATTTTTGCTGAAAAAAATGATTAAAGGTACAACTAAGCTACTAGGAGTAATAGGTCATCCTATTGAACACTCACTGTCCCCAGTGATGCACAATGCGGCTCTTTCCCATCTAGGGTTGGATATCGTTTACCTGGCTTTTCCTGTGAAACCAGAAGATTTAAACGTTGCCATTTCAGGATTTGCGGCGGTTGGCCTTTTGGGATTTAGCATCACGATTCCTCACAAACAAGGGATCTTACCTTTACTTTCTGAAGTTTCGCCAGTGGCGATCGCAGTTGGTGCAGTCAATACTGTCTACCGTACTGCAAATGGTTGGGGTGGTACAAATACTGATGTTCGAGGATTTCTCGCGCCACTGCGATCGCTATCCTTAAAAACTGGTACCAAACAGGATTGGAGTCAAAAAGTAGCCGTAATTTTAGGTAGCGGTGGCGCTGCGAGAGCGGTTGTGGCTGGGTGCGCTGAGTTAGGGTGTGCGGAGATTCATGTTGTTGGTCGTAGCGAACAGAAATTAACTGAATTTCAGCAAAGTTGGGTAAATTCGCCCCTGGCTGTAAATTTGCTGACTCATACTTGGGAAGAGCTGCCAATGCTAATCTCAAAAGCAGATTTACTGGTAAATGCGACACCAATCGGGATGTATCCGCGTGGAGATGAGTCACCTGTCGCTCTGAGTGCGATCGAGCGATTGTCAGAAGGTGCGATCGCCTACGACTTGATTTATACTCCCAATCCTACTCTGTTTCTCAAACAAGCACAGGAAAGAGGTGCGATCGCCATTGACGGCTTAGAAATGTTAGTACAACAGGGAGCCGCAGCGTTAGAAATCTGGTTACAGCAACCGATTCCAGTAGATGTAATGCGCCAGTCATTGCGGCATCATTTAGGTTTATAGGAATTGTTAACTGTTAACTGTTAACTGTTAACTGTTAATAGTTAATTGGTCATCTGATTGGTAATTGGTAAGATCGTACTTGGTGTAGGGTGTCATTGCGAACGCAGTGAAGCAATCTCAATCCCTTGGGATTGCTTCACTTTGTTCGCAATGACAAGACTGATGCTACCGATTGTTCTTAAGTAAATTTTTCTTCCTCTTCTTCCTTCTTCCTTCTTCCTTCTTCCTTCTTCTTAAACATTCAAGCTTGCTGATATAACCCATACCAATGCCGAACAGCCAACCAAACAACAGATAACAAAGCAGCCAAACTAAGAGTGATACCACTATAAGGAACTAACAAACCTAAAACGGGCAAAATCCCTCCGGCAATAGTCGCAATCACCGCCGCAAATCTGGCGTGATTAATCTTGCCCAATCCCCAAACCATTGCTAATAAAATCAGCGAAATTGCACTCCAAGCAAGTTTAGCATCCATAACCCGGCTCAGATATGTTAAAGAGAGGATACAAGCAAAGAAAATACCAGCCGATATCGCCACATCTCTTAAACTCATTGGCACAGACAAATAAAGCAATCCCAACCACCACAAAAATAGTGCAGGTGCTAATAACAACAATCGAGGTAAAATCCCAGTATTCCGAATCGGGCCAACAGAGGTAAAAACCCCAAAAGGATTGAGAACAGAAACATTGTCATCAAATTTCCAGGTAAACCGAGTTCCCCTACCCTCAACTTTACTTTCAGTAGGAACAATCCCGCTCGCAAAATCAGCATTAGGAAAATCTGCTAGAGCGCTCAAGCTAAAATTAGAAAGCAATTGCCCACTAGCATTGTAAACCCAGCGCGGCCCACCTTGAGCTTGATAAGTAACTTTAAATTTGGTTTCTTCCCCCGCAGCAAGTCGCAGGGGAAAACCATAATCACCCGGATTTACAGGTATTAAACGATTGCCATCTCTCTCAACTTTTAAATTTTGCAATAATTTGTAGCCATAAGGCGGCTGTACTTCAAAGAAAAAATCTTGAGTCTCTCCCAACTTATTGACAATTTGGTAGTCAGCATTAAAATTGGCCTGATAGATCGCTCTTGTCGTTGAGGGGTCAGTTGTTTGATTTAAGTTGACGTTAATTTGAGAACCAGCTAGAGTCATGAAGCGATTAACTTTTCGTGTGGCTTGCACTCTAACTATTTTACCCTCAACTTGGGTATCATAACTATAGGGTTCTTCGATGACGTAGCGGATTTGTGGAGCAGATTGTTCTAAGCGATCGCCAGCGACACTATCCGCAACCTTTGTTACTCTTGCTTGTTCCCAATGGTGATAACGATTGCTGAGAGTAGCAGAAAGAAAAAATCCGCCCACGAGTAGCAGCAAAATTAAGATCGAGTGTTGCAAACCCCGTAACAAAACTGAGTAACGGACAACCCACTCGCCGACGAAGTTTGTGAAATCGGGTTCTTTGCTACGGAGGGCAAAACTCATAAGTGCGATCGCAATCCCTAACGCACCGACGAGAAGGCCTAACTTAAATGATAATTTGAGAATTTGGTTGCCAAATTCTATCAATTCATTGGGATGAGTGAGATCCGGGAGATTGGGGATACCTTGGGCTATTAGCCACATAAAGATAAAGTTAAAAGACAACACGATATCTTACAGTTGTCTAGAGTAAAATTCCTGATAAATGTAACGCCGCTATCTTGACGGTATCTTGACCATAGGGACGGCGGCGTTATCATTCACTCTAGTTAATTGATGCAATGCTGTAACTGCCAAAAATTTTAAGAGTTTCAGTGTAGGTAGCCAACTCTTGCATAGCAGATTTGGCTTCGGCATCCTCAATATTACATTCTAAGTCCATAAAGAAAACATATTCACCAAGCGATCGCTTAGTAGGGCGAGATTCAATCCGACTCAAATTAATCCCTCGACTGGCAAAAACTTGCAAGGGTTTTAGCAGCGTTCCCGGCACATTCGCTGGTACGCTAAAAGCTAAGGATGTATGAGAACAATTAGATGAAGGGTGAATACCCGGTACTGATTTATCGCCCCTACTTAGTACCCAAAATCGGGTATAGTTATCAGGATGATCGTTAATCGGATGAGCTAAAACTGGTAAATTGTAAAGCTCAGCCGCTCGTACAGAGGAAATCACCGCAGCAGTGCGATCGTCAAGGCGAGCGAATGCTACTGTAGTTGAACTCGCAGAAATTAAATGCGCCAAGGGGATAAACTTTTCCAACCATTTCTGACATTGAGCTAACGCTTGCGGGTGAGAGTATACTGTTTTAATCTCGCTAAAACTTTCAGCACGGGATACAAGTGCGTGGGAAATAGGCATTACTAAAGCGTGTTGAATTCGGAGAATATCTAACCGCCACAAGGTATCTAGTGTTACTGTCACGCTACCTTCTATAGAGTTTTCCACTGGGACAACTGCTAACTGAGCCCCCCCTGTGGCCGATGCTTCTATTGCCTGCGAAATGGTTGAATAAGGACATAATAGGCATTCAGCTCCCGACTGACTCAACCACCTGATATAAGCTAGAGCAGCCGTTTCTGCATTAGTACCTGCGGGGCCGAGATGTGCGACGGATATAGTCATACAGTGCAATACAGCGTTACAACTCTTTACTTAAAATTCATCAATCAGAAATTATGATGATGAGATTGCTAATTACCCGAAAACCCTTTATCGCTTAGTTTGGCGAAATTAACACTGCTCAGTATCTAGTCTAAGTTATCTTAATGAGTGTTAAGCTTTATTAAGAGCGCCGGACAAAACCTCTACTTTTACATCCTCTCATGCACATACGATTTAATGCTTCTCAATCCGTTGAAATTCCCGTTCCCCAGCAGCAGGTTCCCATTCAGCATTACTTGCGTCAACCCAAGCGTCTGGTGAATGCTCTCGTAGATCGGAGTCGCCTGGAACAACTGAGCGAGGATTCTTTCCGGCTAAAGATGCGACCTTTGGACTTTATGATGGTAAGCATTCAACCCACTGTAGACTTAAAAGTGTGGGCCCAGCCAGACGGAGCAATTAATTTAAAATCTATAGGCTGTCAAATTCGGGGAGTAGAATACATTAACCAGCGTTTTGCACTGAATCTAAAAGGGCAACTTTCTCCCTATCAAAACAAGGGAGCAACATATCTGATCGGAAAAGCAGATTTAGAGGTACAGGTAGAATTACCGCCGCCTTTTTGGTTAACACCACAACCGATTTTAGAAGCAACGGGGAACGGCTTGCTTAAAAGTGTATTGTTGACAGTTAAACAACGCTTAATGCACCAGTTATTATTAGACTATCAATATTGGGCTGGAAATAAACCAGAGGTTTTAGTGGGCGATCGGACGCAAATATTGTCTGTAGAAGGTCAAACCGGATGGTAGGATCTAGCTCTGGTTTTAGTTGAGAAATAAAAATTAAATAATTTACTTAAAAGTATGTTGTTGGGCTGGAGTATTCTAGATCAATAACATACAAAACGTATATGATTTAATTTTTATTCCTTGGGTGTATTTATAGACAAAGGCAGCTATGCTAAAGATATAAAAGAATCTTTAGCAATGGTTTCAGTAGTCGATAGCCTCATAACCGCCAAGGGGATTGCTATATCTGGGGTTAAGTCTTACAAAAACTATGCGATCGGACGTAATATGACACAGTTACTGATGCCCTATAAAAAAAACGCTATCAAAAAAAAATCTGCAAAATTCCGCTGGTTCGACAGTACGATGGCGCTGATCGCCTTAGTAGATTTCAGCTTAGTATTATTTGACTTTAGTTATATCTCTTGGCGGGATTTCTACTTCCGCCAATTTCCCGCGATTACTCAAATTTACGATCCCTATAAAGGAATTGAACCTAATAGAGAAACCCAGAAATATTTAAACACTGTTAATGCCTTAGAAGCTCAAATCTTGCAAACAGGAACTAACTCTTCTGAAGTAAGCAGCTTATTAGAGCAACTTCGTAGCGAAAGCGTAGAAATGGTTAATCAAAATCCTTTTGCAGTAGCCAACAAGAGTGGAACTCTGGAAAAGATCAAAAATCGAATGCGGAATCGGATTCCTAATCCAGAAGACTCTTCCAAAGAAGCATTCAGAAGATTTTGGAGCAGTGAGTATTTAAATACAAGGGGTTGGCCACAGGAAATCCAATGGTTCAAAAGAGAAATAACACCTTTAATTGCAACCAATTATTATCGTGGTATTGGGGAAAATGGCGAAGTTATTGAACAGTTTTGGAAGATAGACCGCTGGTTTATCCTAATATTTGGTTTAGAGTTTATAGGAAGAACATTTTTCCTCAGTCGCCGCTATCCCGGTTTGACATGGCGAGAAGCAATGCTTTGGCGGTGGTACGATATTTTGCTGTTACTTCCTTTCTGGCGGCTGCTGCGCGTTATTCCAGTTATAATGCGCTTGAATCAAGCAAAGTTGCCCGATCTTGAACCTTTACAAACTGCAATCACCCGGCTTTTTGTTGGTAGTTTTGCACAGGAACTTACGGAAGTTGTGGTGATTCAAATTATCAATCAGATGCAAGGAGCGATTCGTTCTGGGGAGTTGGCGCAACAGTTATTTGAATCCCAGAAACAGCGTTATAAGGATATTAATGATATTAATGAAATAGAGACGATTGCTACTCGCTTAGTGCAAGTAACTGTTTACAAAGTTCTTCCTCAACTTCAGCCAGATTTAGAAGCACTGCTGCGGCATAGTATAGAAAGTACGCTTAAACAATCCCCGGTTTATCAAGGATTGCAGCAAGTACCAGGATTAGGAAATTTACCAGAAAAGCTAGCGGAACAGTTAGTTGGGGAGCTATCTAAATTAGCAGCATTTGGGCCTCAAAATGCCTACGAAGCGTTTAAAGCGGCCGCAGACGATCCTGTAGGTACTCAACTTTCTAATCAGCTAGTGCAGCATTTTGGTAAGGCTTTGGGAAGCGAATTACAACAACAGCAAACTTTGCAGGAAATTCAATTGCTGTTGTCAGATTTCTTAGAGGAAGTGAAGATTAATTATGTTAAGCAGTTAAGTGAGGAAGATTTTCAGAAAATATTGGCGGAAACTAAGCAATTGCACCAAGCTAATCAAAGGTAGTTGAGTGTCAGATATAGGTGCGATCGGTCTTTATTGGATCGTAGAAAGGGAAGTTGACAAAGTTGACAAAACAATGTTAAGTTTGTGGTTAAGTTTTTAGTTGAAAGTAATTATGACTATCAAAGAACAATTCGTTAAGCAAATTGATATGCCCCATTTTGGTCAAACGCCCGAAGAACAATTGCAAAAAAACCAAGGGGCTATGGTTTTGCTAAAACGCTGGTTAGAAGAAAAGATTACACATGAAGAAGCTAAGGCTAGACAGGAATTTTTAGAGACGTTCAAAAAAATTGTTGACGAGGCTAGACCCTCTGGACATAAACTCTATTACCCTGAATCAGAATGATTGTTTTTTTAGATACAGGAATTTTAGGATTAGTTTCCTCTCCTAATGATAAAGTCGAAGTTCAGGAGTGTCAGGAATGGTTTTATGGTTTATTAGCTAGAAGTTGGCGAGAAATTAGGTCTTAAAAAGAGGCGATCGCTTACGATAGTAGATAGCGATCGCCCTTAGTTTACGCAAAAGAGCGATCGCTCACCTTTCTCTGATTATGGTACACATTAAAATCGGGTGAAATCTCACCAGCTAGCGATCGCGACAAACCAAGCATTAACCCAAAAACGGAGAGGGTGGGATTTGAACCCACGGAACCTTTCAGTTCACTTGATTTCAAGTCAAGCGCATTCGACCACTCTGCCACCTCTCCAGGCGCATCCACTTTATCATATCAGAACACCTCACCATTAACAAACAACCTGCACCATCGGATCGATCCGCCGATATAAAATCTGTTCCAAGGCCACAGCGAAATCATCCCCAACCCAAACCAGAGAAACCTCCGACACTATCCCCCCTTCCAGCAACACCACCGAAAAATTCCGCAGTCGCCTCCTTCCCTCTTCCACAATTCGGGGTACTCTCGCCGCATTCAAATACACCGTCTCCTCAGCGCTTACCTCTACCGACTTCCGCAAAACCTTCTTTGTGTGGCGCAGGTTGTGGTGCATATGACCAAATGTCACCAGCGGAATCTGCTTCCCAGCAGCGCGAGTTTGCGCGATCGCATCTCCAAAATCTGGATCGCCAAAATCCCCCCCCAACGGCTTCCAATCTCTCCCACAGGGATCTTCCGGCGCATCCCCCAAACCAGTTGGCCCAGTGTGGCCCAAAAAAATCAGGCTTTCACAATCCGCCTCAGCCGCAGCCGCAGCAATCCGCCGCGTAGACTCTGCAAAATTCTCCACCCCAAACCACTCACTGTAAAAATCTGGATACTTCCAATCGGGCCCTCCCCAAGTAAAAGGCCGACCCCCTACCACCGTCACACCCAACTCTGGAAAGTCTCGCTTTCCATACCCAACATGAGCTTCTCCCATTAAATCTAACTGCTGCTGCACCCGATTTTCCTGCTGGCGATCGTAAGGGCACTGACTTCTACCCCACTCCGTCGCCGTGTACCAAGCATCGTGATTGCCAAAAACCGCCGCCTTGGGAATATCCAAAGATGCGATCGCCTGTACTACCTCCACCGACTCATTCCCAAAATCTCCCACAAACAACACCAAATCAACACCTAGATGCTTCAGAGCAAGCCCATCCTCAGCTTCCCACCGATCGTGAACGTCCCCCACTACCACAATTTTGATAACCTTAGCTTCATTCATCTGATTCACCATATTGCGATCGCTCTCTAGCCCCTTATTAATCCCCTTATTAATCCAGCATAGGAAACCCAGAGCAATTTTTGTACTCCCCCGGTAAGGAAGAGAATTAAAAATTAGAAATTAAAAATTGAAAAATATCAATTTTAATTTTTTTAGCCTCACAGCCATTTTTGGTGAATTCAACTATAATTCAAATACACTTTATTCAGCCCCAACTCACCCCTAAAGGTTACTACTGTGTTTACCATCGCCGCAACTCAGCCAAATACTCTCATTCCCAGACTACCTCACGACTTGTTTGCAGCCATTAAAACCCTCAAACAAGAACTAAACGCCGTCATCCTCGCTCATTATTACCAAGATCCCGACATTCAAGACATAGCAGACTACATCGGCGACTCCCTCGAACTGGCCCGCAAAGCGGCTAATACTAACGCCGATGTCATCGTCTTTGCCGGCGTTCACTTCATGGCAGAAACAGCCAAAATTCTTAACCCGAATAAACTCGTATTACTCCCTGATTTAAATGCAGGTTGTTCCCTAGCTGATAGTTGCCCTCCCGATGCTTTTGCAGCCTTTAAAGCCGAACATCCCGACCATTTAGTAATTTCTTATATCAATTGCACTGCCGCAATTAAGGCAATGAGCGACATTATTTGTACAAGTTCTAATTCTGTCAAAATTGTCAACCAAATTCCCAAAAATCAACCGATTATTTTTGGCCCAGATCGCAATCTCGGTCGCTACGTTGCCAAACAAACTGGTAGAGATATGGTACTCTGGCAAGGGGCGTGCATGGTTCACGAAATCTTCTCAGAAAAGAAGATAGTACAGCTCAAAATCGAACATCCCGAAGCCGAAGTAATTGCTCATCCAGAATGCGAACCGCCAGTTTTACGCCATGCTAATTATATTGGTTCGACAACGGCATTGCTCAAGTATTCTCAATCGAGTCTCAGTGAAACTTTCATTGTTGCGACTGAACCGGGAATTATTCACCAAATGCAGAAAGAATCTCCCGAAAAACAATTCATTCCTGCTCCTCCGACTAATAATTGTGCTTGCAATGAATGTCCGCACATGAGATTAAATACTTTAGAAAAATTGTATCTGGCTATGAAAAATCGCACTCCTGAGATTACCTTAGCTGGTGATATCCAAGCAGCAGCTTTACGACCAATTCAGCGGATGTTAGAAATGAGTATGTAAAATCTCTGGACTTTTAATCAATAATGAAAGAAAAGTTGATCGTTTTTACCCGCTATCCCGAAGCGGGAAAGACTAAAACTCGGCTGATTCCAGTGCTAGGAAAAGAAGGTGCGGCAAAACTTCATCAACAACTGACTGAAGGCACTATTTCCCAAGCTAAGCAACTCAAAAATACTCGCCAACTTTTTGTAGAAGTTAACTTCACAGGAGGTAGCGAGGAACTCATGGAAGCATGGCTGGGAAATGATATTTTTTACCAAAATCAGGTGACAGGTGATTTGGGTATAAAAATGGCGGCTGCGTTTGAGATGTCTTTTAATTCTGGTGTTGAGAAAGTTGTGCTTATTGGTACTGATTGTCCAGGTTTGAACTCTCAATTAATTGCCCTAGCTTTTGAGGAACTTGAAGGTCAAGACTTGGTGCTGGGCCCAGCTTTAGATGGAGGTTATTATCTGATTGGTTTGCGGAGGTTTGTACCGGAAATTTTCATGGGTATTAACTGGGGAACGGCTGAGGTTTTGGGTCAAAGTGTCGCGATCGCACAGAATCTCAATTTAGCCATTGCTTATCTTTCCCCACTCGCTGATATTGACCGGCCGGAGGATCTTTCTATTTTACCCCCCAGCATTAATCTATGACAAAATCGCATATCAGTGGCAATTTTATAGTTCTATTTTTAGTCAACGGCAATCTTACGGATACATTAGGTAAATATAGTGATAGATAGGATTAACGCAAACCAGAACAGGTAAAAGCTGCCCAGTAATGAGGATGTAAAAAGGGTTGAGCGTCGATAGAATTTCTGACTTCCTCAATTTGAAGTGTTACTCCGGCGTACTTGCGGTATTCACCATCCCATTTTAAATAGTCTGCTGAACTAGGCGGGTATTGATTGCGCTGTTTTCTAGCAGCTTGGCGCTTCGCTTGTACCTCTAAGGATAATGGTTTGATATCTTCTTGGGTGAGCGATCGCAATTTTTTCTGTGCTTGTTGCAAAGCTTCTGGGCGGCTTCTACCTTGTTGTCGTTCCTGATAGTAGAAAATAGAAAACAGGGCTGTAGCCAAGTCATTCACTGACCACAGCGTACTGATAACACTTCTCGCACCCGCACACAAAAAGCCTGTCGATAGGGTCAGAATTTCATCAGCCAAAGATTCAGGAACTCCCAAATTTGTCTCGCAACAGGAGAGAAATACATCCCAGAGGTTCGGAAGTCGCCAACCTGGAGTCAGCAGTTCTCCCAGTGTCAATGTCTCATCTGCCAGTATCAGTTTTGATTCTAGTGGTTTATCAAGACGAGATTGGGCATGGTGGCAGGAGTGAAGTAACTGAACTTGTAAAGCTAACTGACGGTAGTTGCTTTTTGTAGCTTGGCTGCGACCTTTCAAACGCTGACTTTCAGGGATATTGAATAGATTAGCAATTTGCTCTGCTTCAAAACTGGCGCAGGCTAAGTCTTCTGTGGCATCTTCAACGATACCGTAGTTGAGAGAATCTCCACTTGGGTGTCGGTTTTCGCGTTCTTGGCAGAATTCTAAAACTTGGCAACTGGGGGCATAGCGAATCAGAAATTTGTCACCCAAATAGGAGTGTTCAGTGTCTTGAATCGGTAAAGCTGCAAGAGGAATTTGGTGCAACAGCAAGTGAGGTACTAAAATCAGTTCTTCGATGCCTTGGAGATATTGGTCAATCAGGTTATTGATTTGTAAACGTTGAGCTAGTTCAGCCAAGAAATCATTAAGCTGAGACTGCCAAGTGCCTTTATCGTTAAGATATGGCTGCAACCAGTTTTGCTCAATCCAGTTTTGCAATATTTCTATTCCTTCTCCCATACAGGTATGGAGAGAGGGAGTTGACTGATTTTGTCGTAGGACAAAGATATAAGTGTTGTCGGTAGTTGTGTAGAAACTCAGGATAGCAGTGGTTGGTCGATCGATAAGTTTCTGCATCTTGGCGAATTCAAGGGGGCTAACTTGAATTTCGCCAGCGAGTACGGGGTCTAACCCTCTGATTTGTTCAAAGACTTGATCTTTTTGGGTTTCTAGGATAGCGATCGCTTCATTGTAAGCTTGAAAAGCAGCGCGATTCTTGGTAAGGCTTCCCGATTCCATTAATTCTCGGTTGCTCTCAGAACCATTACGGAATCGTTCAGAGTCAATTTGCTTTTGTAAAGCTTCATATTGCTGCAATAATTCTTGCACTTCCGAAGGGATTTCGCCGCCAGAGTAGAGGTCATTACTTGCCATCAAATCTACGATACGTTTGGAACGAGAGCGTTCGACAGTTTCAATCGCTTTATCCATTTGAGCAGCATTGATGCAGGCTTGCACCATTTTTTCATAGATATCAATTGCTTCTGCTACTATTTCTTGACGACGGGAATCAGAAGTTGTCCAACTACGACTAATTTCTAGTGCTTCGATCGCAGCAGAATAGCCTTCAATTGCTTGTTCCCAGAACCCAAAAATAAATGCTGTAATGCCCAGATTACATCCGTCTCTGAAGCATTCTACAGGAAAAGCGGTTGGAGTATCTATTTCTAAAGCTAGGCGGTAAGATTTAATAGCCTTATTAATCTGACCCTTAGTAGTGTAAACTGTAGCTAGATTGTTTTGAGTCTCAGCCCAATCTTTAGGGAATGCTTCACGAGTATAAACTTGCAAGGTTGATTGATAAGCAGCTATTGCCTGTTCTAAATGTTCTAATTTATCGCCACTAACTCTGTCGCAGTAAGCATTACCTAAATTATTTTGCAGCATAGCCCAATCTACAGGAAATTCTTCATAGGTGTAGATTTGCAAGGCTGATTGATAACCAGTAATTGCGACTTCTAGGTTCTCAGCGCGGTTGCCTTCAGTCCACTCATTGTAAACAAGAGACAGATTATTTTGAGTCATCGCCCAATCTTCAGGGTATGCCTCAACAGTGAAAACTTGCAAAGCAGATTCGTAAGATACAATTGCCAACTTTAAGTTTTTGTTACGGCTGCCGCTAATCCGGTTGGAATAGGCATTACCCAAATTATTATGAGCTAATGCCCAATATCGAGGAAACGTATCTTTAGTTAGGACTTGTAAAGCATTTTGACAAGCTATGATTGCTTGCTCCATGTTATTTGCTCGGTCGCCGTAAATTCGCTTTCTATAGGTAGCTCCCAAATTAATTTGAGTTGCGGCCCATTCTTCTGGAAACGTCTCGCATACTTCAACATCCAGAGCATTTTTGAAGCAAGCAATTGCCCTCTCTAAATTTTGTGCTCGTTCACTACTAATATGGTCGAGGTAAACAGTGCCTAAATTCCTTTCGGTTACAGCCCATTCTTGTGGGAAAGCTTCACGGGTAAGAACAGTCGAAGCTATCTCATAGCCTGCCTTTGCTATTTTTAATTTAAGTGTCTTGTTGCCTAGAGGAAAATCTTTAATTAAGTTACTGATATTGACAATATATACTGCCACATCTCGTGCCATTTCTGAGGGTACAAAGGACAACTTTTTCTTTTCCCATTTTTGCAATAAAAAAGCAAAGTTATCATCTAATTTATCCAAGTTTGCTTTTAAAAAAGAGTTAACTGCTCCTGGGTTGCTTTTGCTATCGATTACGATTTGTAATAATTTATCTAAAAATTTTTGGTAATTTTTGCCGTGTTTTTTATTGAAATCGCCAAATCCTTTTCCCATATAAATTATACCCTCAAAAAACGATCGGAAAATTAAAAATAATTTGTATACTACTTTGTCCCCAGATTAAAAATTTGATTGATGAAACTCTTCTAATTTCTCTAACAAGCTTTCTGTCAAATCCAGTAACTCAATTGCATCATTATTGTCACTTAAATCGCGATTATTGGCAGTAGTTACACCACCAGCCAAAAAATTTCGTGCAGTACCAATCCTGACATCTCCATCGGTAATGCTCAAGCATTGTTCTAAATGTGCCACAATCTGAGGTAATCCCTCAGTTTCTAGTCGCTGTTGCACTTTAACAGCTAAAGGACTATGACTTTCTCGCACCCACACGGCGGCCGGATAATCGCTTGCCAAAAATCTTTTCACAGCCTGAATAACATCTAAATACCACCACCAACGTTGAGGAGAAATAAGTTGAGCTTTTCGTTTCTCTGTTAAATTGACAAAGCGCGATAATTCTTGATAAAAATCATAGGCTTTCTCAACTAATTGGCTATCTGCTTTTGCCAGTAATGTTTTTTCTTCATCACTGAGTCGAGATTCAATTTCTGTCAGGCGATCGCGAATTTCCAGCATTTCTAAATGCTCCGCACCACTAACATCAGGAAACTCGACACTCACGCAATAACTTTTTAAGAGAGAATTCATATTTCTAACTCCTTAACTGAACCTAAATAAACAAACTCTGATTTAGCTAAATGGCCTTCGGGGTTACGGGGAGGAAAGGCAGTTTCTAAAACTCCATCCAAGCCAATCATTACTAACCAAATTATATTCTCCACATTAGCTACCAGGGTCGGATAAATTGTTTCTCCATACACATAGATATAAACATTAGTATTAGAATTGTTAGCAACAAAAGTGATAATGGTATTATATTGCTCAAGGGTAGTATCATCGGGCAAATGACCTCGGCTAATCCTTTTGCTCAGATGACGAGTTGCTTTTCCAGGTTTCCAAATGATTTGCTCTCTAACTCTCGCAATCGCTTGAAAAACAGCTATTCGTTTAACTTCATCAAGAATCAATTTACCTTTACCTTTCCTACTATCTTCATTATATCTATAGTAATATTTTTGTAAATAATGTCAAAATCGAGGCGCTACCGTAATTGTAGCGATAATACAAGGTTATAATCTAGCCGCATCAAGGTTTTCAGCCTTTGTTATCCACTAAATTTGTATCAACCACTACTCTTGACTCCAAGCATCTGGGAGAGCCATGCCAGATTCACCACCTGTAAAAATTTCTATCATCATCCCAGTATTAAATGAAGCCAAAGCGATCGCGCAAACCATCAAATCTGCTCAAAATGCAGTTGACATAGAAATCATCGTCGTAGACGGCGGGAGCACAGACAGCAGTATTGAGGCAGCCTCCGGTGTTAAAATTATCTCCGCCCCAGTAGGCCGCGCCATTCAAATGAATGCCGGTGCAGCCACCGCTAACGGCGACATCCTACTATTTCTCCACGCCGATACTCTTTTACCTGTTGGGTTCGATACTTGGGTAAGACAAATCCTAGCCCAACCTGGAATCATTGCCGGGGCCTTCCAATTGAAAATAGATGGCAAAACTCCGGGTCTGCGACTGGTTGAAAAAATGGTAAATCTGCGATCGCGCTACTTCCAAATGCCCTACGGCGACCAAGCTATTTTTCTTAAAACCACTACCTTTCAACAACTCGGCGGCTTTCCCAACCAGCCAATAATGGAAGACTTTGAACTGATCCGACGATTACAGCACCAAGGAAAAATTGCGCTCTCTCCCCTCCATGTTCTCACCTCCGCCCGTCGCTGGCAAAAACTCGGCATTCTCAAAACCACCCTCATTAACCAGATCGTCATAATTGCCTATTTCTTGGGAGTGTCGCCAGACCGCCTCGCATCCTGGTATCGTCAAAACCATAAAAATGCTGTGGCTGACAACCAAAAGTGAACTTTTCTAAAGCTGGCAGCCAATTCTGCAATTACGCAACCCCTCCCTGCTTAAAATATGACCTTAAGTTGCGATCGCAATTTTGAATAAGTGAGGAAAAAAAAGTATGGCCGATCCCAGAGACGCAGAGCTCATTAAACCCTTTAACGGCGATCCATTCGTGGGTCATCTAGCCACCCCCATCAGTGCTTCTGATTTCACCAAAACTTTCATCGGCAACCTACCCGCCTACCGCAAAAATCTCTCCCCCATCGTTCGGGGTCTAGAGATTGGTTTGGCACACGGTTACTTCCTCGTGGGCCCGGAGATCGTCTTCGGCCCTTTGCGGGATTATCCAGAAGCAGCTAATTTGGGCGGATTAATTACAGCCCTCGTCCTAGTGCTGCTAGGCACTGCCGGTATGTCTGCCTACGGCTTAGTCTCTTTCAAAGAGGACAGTGGCTACCCAAGCGCTAATCCTCAAACTCCTGAAGCCTTAAAAAATGCTGAAGGCTGGAGCCAACTAACCGCTGGGTTTTTCATCGGTGGTGCAGCCGGCGCTTTCGTAGCCTACTTCCTTCTGGAAAATTTCAAGGGCGTAGATGCCATCTTCCGGGGCTTGGTTAACTAAACCCTTTGCCTCACAATGGTGGGGTTGGGGCAGGAATTATTACTCTCCAATCCCGACTTTTGTTAAGAATTTTGAGCAGTGAGAGCTTTTACTGACTTCTAAGTAATATCCCTGTTCCCAGACTGTAATACTTTAGATTTGGAGAATTAAACATGACAGGTTCCTACGCAGCTTCTTTCTTACCTTGGATCTTGATTCCAGCAATCACTTGGCTTTTTCCATTGGTAGCTATGGGTCTACTTTTTATCTACATAGAAAGCGAGGCATAATCCTCGTAAGCATCTTAGAGTTAAAATCCGCTCAGCTTTAACTCATCTTTTGAAAAAAATCCTCTGTTACAAGCGGGGGATTTTTTTCTGGAAAGCTAAGGTAGAGGAAGTTTTCGAGTTGAGAGGGCGCGATACCAGCAGACTTTTCCCCTTCTGATAACAAATCCGGCTTTACTACCCCCTTTATTGTCATTGCGAGCGAAGCGAAGCAATCGCCTAGCCTCTGCGATTGCTTCGCTTCGCTCGCAATGACGGATTATTACTAATAAAGGGGATGACTAACCCGGATTTGGTACGAGTCGATCGCCGCTAATCTTGCCCTTAGCTAAAGAAAATATCCTCTCTTGTGCGATCGCGCCAGCTCCGAGTCGCCGCCCACCAACAAAACGGGAAATAATTGCGTAATCGAACTTTACTGCCGTGAAGTTGCCTACTAAGCTTCCTCCCTTAGCTGGGAATGACTTAGAAATCGGCTGTAGAGGACAGATAAGCAACTATTAAGTCACAATTGTTACCATAAACTCAATTCTTGAGGAAATAACGATGAAATTCCCCCCTATGCGTAGAATCCTAGCTCCCTTTCTAATCGCGATGATGCTGTTTGTGACGGCGTGCGGGGATAAAGCCCCCACCCGCTGGGACAAAGCTCAGCAAGAAAGTACCCAAAAACCTAAAACAACGCAGACAAAAGCCCAACAACCTACTCAAACAACTAATGCCCAGAAACTTCCCAACAAACCCGTAGCTGGAGGCAAATTAAATCGCTTCTTCCCCCCTAACGGCGGTGGCTACACTCGCACTTTCGCTCAGGAAAAAGCAGGTTTTGCTGAAGCGAAGTTGAAACAAGGTGGCAAAGATGTGGCAATGCTGTCTATTAATGACATCGCTGGCAATCCCAGTGCGGCAACCAAATTTGAGAAGAGTACCCAGAAAATAGGCGGCTATCCTGCTGTTAAACAAGGATCTACGACTACCGCTGTCCTAGTAGCCAACCGCTACCAGGTGAAAGTTCAGTCCAAAACTCCCTCTTTTAGTGCTAGCGATCGCGAAGATTGGCTCGAAAAATTCAATCTCAGCGGCCTTGCCAACCTCAAATAAGGCTGCCTACCTTGTAGAAGGGCGATCGCAGTCTCTACATTTGATATTGACACACTAATGAGATACAGGTTGGCAAAACCTCCAACCCTTTGAAACTGAGCCTTCTGAGGCTTACTCATCTACTATTCATTTCATAAGTAATTACAACCTGGATTTCTGGCAAGTGCCTAAAGGCTTTAAGGCTTGCGCCATTGCGCCTTGTTCGCCTATCTCTCAAGAATCTCATTTCCCTTTGGCAGAACTTGCGGCACAGCCTGAGTGGGGTGAGAGTGTTAAATCCGCTCAAAAATAAGGAGCCTGTCTGTTATGAGCAAAACCATCTTTGAATTAGTAGATCAACTTCCCAAAGACAACATGACCGTTAAAGCGCTGCGAGCGCTTGACTTTGTGGTTCCTGGTCAATGGGATAATTTAGTTGGCTTTGAAAACACAATCCGCACAGTCACAGGCGAAACTGACGAAGAACTAATCCAGCAAATAGGCGATCGCGCCATCTACCTTTATAACGACAAATCCCAGGGATACCAACGGGCTCTATGGCTCTACCAAACTATCGACAGTGCAGGTAGTGCGCTGGGTGCAGCAGCCTTAGCAAATAAAGTTTCCCAAAATGTTCCTTTCTTGGGATTGCTTGGCAACCTCACCCCCAAACCTGAAAAAGCCCAAACTATTGACCTATCCTTAAAATTAGTCACCGAACTTTTGGCTTTCTGCCAAATTAACGGCATCCCTGGCGATAGCATCGGCGATTTTGTCGGCTCTTTAGGTGACTACGGTGGCGAGTCTCTGATGCGAATGGCAGCTTTGGTTTGCTTTGATGGTTTAATTCCTCTAGGCCCCAACTTTATCATGGCCACTCAGTCCTGGATTGAAAGGCTCTCACCCAAGGATTTAGCAGAAAATCAAGCCTTTAAGCAAATGGGCGATATGATTCCAGGGGGTTCTCCCGCAGGCAAGCTAGGTTTTATTGGCGAAAGCTTCTCCTCGGTTTCTGGCTGGATGAGCAATTTTGTGAACGAACGCGGTTTGACTCCCCAAAACGTACTCGGTCATTTGCAGACTTTTGTAGAAATTTCTGATGACAAGGTAGACTATGTGGGTGCTTTCCTGGATATGACTACTAACTACTACGAACACACTGGTGTCCAAACTCTTGCTCGCCGCTTGATTGAACGCGCTGTAGCTGAGATTTAAAATAGCCCAAGCAGCTTTAAAATGTAGAGGTGCGATCGCTCGTACCTCTGCAAAAGAGAACCCAGAATTATTGTTGAAAACGGAATTCTTTGATAGGTAGCATCAATGGCAGAAGAAGTAAAAAATCCTAACGCTGGGGAAGCGGGGACTCCTGAAATTGCTCAAGAACACGCTCCGAGTTCTGACCAACCAGAGACAAGTGACATTCCCAGTACCGACAAGCCTCAGCCAGAGGCGAAAAATACAGAGGCGAAAAAGCCAGCCGCTAAACCTGCGGCTGATAAAGCCGCCGCAGCTAAGCCTCCGAAGAAGGAGAAGGCTCCTGCTTTGGAAGATAAGCCTTTTGCAGATTTTATTCAGCAAGACTATTTGCCAGCTTTACAGACCGCTTTGGACAAACAGGGAGTTAAGGATTTAGACCTGACTTTCGCTAAGCAAAAATTTGCGATCGCAGGTTTGAATGCAGCAGAAGAATGCTGGCAAATTATTGGCAAGTTCCAAGGAGGTCAGCGGCAATTCAATCTCTATTTCCCTAAAGAAGATATCCAAGCTCAAAGAGCTTTTTCTTGTGCGGAAAACGGCACTAAAACCAGTACCTTGGAACCTTTCTTAATTGACGAACGTAAGATTACGTTGGACTTGATGGTGTTCGGCGTTGTCCAGCGGCTCAACGCTCAAAAGTGGCTGAAACGAAATTAGCACCAGGGGAAGGAGAAGATAAAAGTTTTGAGTTTGAAGTTTTAAGTCTTGAGTAGAAGACAATTCAAAATTCTTTTTCCTTCCTTCTTCCCTCTTCCTTCTTCCTTCAACTACCAACTGCTGCCAGTTGTTCTTCGTCCCGCTGTAACAGCAAATTGTGTTCTTTAATAATGGCGTAGAGGTCAACGTCGGTTTCCAGCAAGCAGGCGTGTCCGCTCATTGGCAGCACGATCATCTCGGCATTTGGTATTCGTTTGACTAAAAGTTTCGCTTCTGCTAAAGATGGCAAAAGTCGGTCGGCTCCGCTAGCAATTACCAGCGTTGGTTGTTTAATACTACGTAACTGGTTTTCCCCTACATCGAACGATCGCACTAAAGCCAGTCGCCAAATAGTCGTTCTCTGAGGCACTGCCTGCATCGCTTCTAGCAAGGCTTGGCGCTCGCTCCTCCCAATCTTTCCTAAAGATGCTAAAACTGGCAGCAGCCCTAATATCGATAAAGGATAAATGTTTGCGGGCAACCACTGGGTCAGGTACGAGCCCCACTCCATCCAAGGCTGCTGTCTAAATGAAGACGCGGGATTAACTAAAATTAGCCGCTCAAAAAGGTGAGGAGCCTCTAATATGACTTTCATCGCCAAGCACCCCCCAAATGACTCACCACACAGGTAAACAGACCGATGATTTCCCGCTGCCTTTTCTGCTTCAATCAAGGCTATGGTCTCGCTCACAAGTACGTCCCAACTCGCCATGTCAGTAGGGGGGATGGCTAGACAACGGATGTCAAAGCCCTCTACTAATTTGGGAATTTGCGATCGCAGCAATTGACCGCTACCATCCATTCCGGGCAGAAATACAAACAATGGATACTCAACTCTAGGCAGTTTCGGCGTAAGGAGACGAATGTGGTTCTTCGCATCTAGCATGATTAAACTCAAATGAAGGAGCGGGGGAGATGGGAGCAGGGGAGCAGGGGAGATGGGGGGACAGGGGAGCGGGGGAGGCGAGGGGAGCGGGGGAGCGAGGGGGCAGGGGAGATGGGGGGCAGGGGAGCGGGGAAGATGGGTAATTAGCAATTAGCAATT
Organism: Kamptonema formosum PCC 6407; assembly: GCF_000332155.1. Taxonomy (GTDB): domain Bacteria; phylum Cyanobacteriota; class Cyanobacteriia; order Cyanobacteriales; family Microcoleaceae; genus Kamptonema; species Kamptonema formosum. Next base: position 896,181 of record NZ_KB235898.1, read on the forward strand.
AGCAATTAGCAATTAGCAATTAGCCATTAGCAATTAGCAATTAGCCATTAGCAATTAGCAATTAGCCATTAGCAATTAGCCATTTACAAACAACCTCTGCTTAGTAAGTGTGCTATTTCTCCTTGACAGTGTTCTGTTAGTTCAGTAACAACTTTTTTCGCCTGTTTTCCCTGGTATTGCTGCTGCACAGAAGGGGTGATCCAGTAAGGCCGACCGATTAAAACGTTAGTTCGCTGGTAAATTATCAGTGGATGCCAGCCTGATTGATTAAACAGGGGTTCTGAAGGATCGAACAGGCTCAAAAGCCTCAGCGGTACTGTTGAGCGGATAGACTGCTCTTGGTAAGAAGCGATCGCCACTGGCAAAACTGCCAAATCCTGCACCGGAGCCCGCAGTGCTAAGTGAGCAAATCCTCGCTGAAACTTGCCTAATTTATTTGGCGGGGTAAATTTCACCATCGGCTCTGCTCCCTCTGGAAACACCCCCACCATCTCCCCAGCTTGCAGCAGAGTTGTAGCTTGTTTAAAAAAATGCTGCTGGCGATGGGTTGGCTCCTCCAAAGGGAAAGCCCCAAATGTTGTCACCACCTCCCTCATCACCGGGACTTGACCCATGTAGTGATGGCAAGCAAAGCGAATCGGACGACCGATCGCGGCCGTCAGCAGCACTGGGTCAAGGAAACTACGGTGGTTGCTCACTACCAATACTGCACCAGATCGCGGAATGCGGTCTTCGTGGTACAGAAACCTCTGGGTTCCCAACGCAGCCAATAACCAGTGCGAAATTTGCAACGTGCTATCTAAAAACATGGGTAAAAGGCAGTTCTGGCGCTATAAGGATTTATCCGATCCCCATGCAGGTTAACATTACTTTACCAAATCTTGTCTCAGTCATAAAGTAGAAATCTGGGGGAATAAGAGGGGCTAGGGGCTAGGGGCTAGGGGAAGAGAGGAGGGGATGGGGAGGATGGGGGAGATGGGGAGGATGGGGGAGAAGGGAATAGAATTAAGGGTTTGAGGAAACTAGAATGTCCTAACTACCAAGAAGGTTGCTATATCGCTGTATTCCGCATTTATTTGCTGACTGACTCAAACAGCATTCAGGATCAAGAAATTGCTCAGCACTGAGGAAGACTAGAGGCAATATCCCTGGGTTGACTTCAAGAGTCTCGAAGACCCACTGAAGCGAGAATCTTAAAATTTGTTTTAGAATTAGCCAAAAAGATTGAACAAACATTAAAGTTGAAATTAGAGATAATTATCTTTTTGTAAAAACAGGGTTTGGGTATTTTTTCTGAATTTCAGCCAACCTGGTACAAAAAACAACTAGAGTATAATGGAAATAGTGAGTTATGATCCAAACGAGATTTAGGAAACTTCTTTAGCATTCAATGAAATCGACCGATATAACTAAAGACACCTTTGCTTTAACAACACCTCTTTACTATGTAAATGATTTACCTCACGTTGGCAGCGCTTATACAACGATGGCAGCGGATGCAGCAGCTAGGTTTGAGCGACTGCGGGGAAAATCTGTTTTGCTGATTACGGGAACAGACGAACATGGTCAGAAGATTCAGCGCACGGCTGAGAGTGTGGGGCGATCGCCTCAAGCTCACTGCGACCTAATTGCCGCTGGCTTCGAGTCTCTGTGGGAGCAGCTAAATATCCAATATAACCGCTTTAGCCGCACTACAGCGCCCCGCCATCAGTTCATAGTTAAAGAATTTTTCCAGCGTGTTTGGGAAGCAGGCGACATCTATTTGAGCCAGCAACAGGGATGGTATTGCGTCTCTTGCGAAGAGTTCAAAGAAGAACGCGACCTACTTCCTGGTAAAAGGTGTCCTATCCATACCAGCAAAGAAGTCGAGTGGCGCGACGAGGAAAATTACTTCTTCCGCCTTTCCCGCTATCAAGCTCAACTTCAAGAGCTTTACGAACAGCGACCAGACTTCATCCAACCCAAAAGCCGACGCAACGAAGTGCTGAAATTTGTCAGCACGGGATTGCAAGACTTTTCAATTTCTAGGATAAATCTTGACTGGGGTTTACCCGTTCCTGCCGACGATCGCCATACTATATATGTTTGGTTTGATGCGCTCTTGGGGTATATTACGGCTCTGCTCGATCCTGATAGCGAACCTACCTTAGAGAATGCTCTATCAAAATGGTGGCCGATCGATCTGCACCTAATTGGCAAAGATATTCTGCGCTTTCATGCAGTTTACTGGCCAGCAATGCTGATGTCCGCAAATTTACCAATGCCTGGTCGTATATTCGGACACGGATTTTTGACCAAAGATGGTAGAAAAATGGGGAAAACTGATGGTAACATCATCGATCCTGTGGCATTAGTCAATCAGTATGGTTCAGATGCAGTCCGCTATTACTTTCTAAAAGAAATTGAATTTGGAGAGGATGGTGATTTTAATGAAGCTCGGTTTATTGACACTTTGAATGCAGATTTGGCAAATGACTTGGGTAATTTGGTCAACCGTACCTTGAGCATGGCTCACAAATATTGCGGCGGCCTGATTCCGAATGTTAATGCTGAAGATATTGCACCAGATAATCCACTCAAGGAAATAGGTCTAACTTTGAGCGATCGCACAGCTCAAGCTTACGAAAATTTAGCCTTTAGTCAAGCTTGCGAAGCCATACTTGCTTTAGTGCAAGCTGGGAACAAGTTTATTGACTTTAGCGCACCTTGGAGCCTGTACAAACAAGGAAAACTAGAAGCAGTTGAAAAAGTTCTCTATCCTGTTTTGGAATCTGTTAGACTAGCAGCTTACCTTTTATCACCCATTATTCCCAATATCAGCAGTGCTATCTATCAGCAGCTAGGTTTTGCAATTGATTTTAACGACCAGGTTGCAATTAATAATTCAGCAACCTTTGCGACCCAAGCTATCTGGGGTGCTTTGCCAGCAAATCAAGCTTTAAGGCAACCTCAGCCAGTTTTTAAACGCATTGAAGTCTTACAATCAGTTTCTTCATAGTTGGGATCTATCATCGGTGTGAGTAACGTCATCATCATTACCATTACCAATCACTCTCTTACCTAAATCTTTCATAAAAATTGAGGCATATAATCATGTTGAGTAAACTAGACAATCACGACCTTTTCACTCCAGAACAGGTTCTAGAAAATAGAGGTCGAGTAGCAATTTTTATCGATGGCTCTAACCTATTTTATGCTGCTTTACAATTAGGAATTGAAATCGATTACACTAAGCTGTTGTGCCGTTTAACTGCTGGTTCGCGGTTGTTGCGCTCTTTTTTCTACACAGGTGTAGACCGCACAAATGAGAAACAGCAAGGATTTTTACTGTGGATGCGCCGCAATGGATATCGCGTGATTTCTAAGGATTTAGTGCAACTTCCAGACGGCTCAAAAAAAGCTAACTTGGATGTAGAAATTGCTGTAGATATGATGGCTTTGGTGGGTTCTTACGATACAGCAGTTTTAGTCAGCGGTGACGGGGATCTAGCTTATGCTGTGGATGCTGTCAGCTATCGCGGAGTCAGAGTTGAGGTAGTGAGTTTGCGATCGATGACGAGCGACAGTTTAATTAATGTAGCAGACCGCTATATTGATTTGGAATCGATTAAGGAAGATATCCAAAAAACTAATCGCCCGAATTATGCTTATCGTCCCTTGTCTGGCATTAGCTTGATGGACGATCATGAAGATAGATAATAATTGTTAGTGGTTAGTGGTTAGTAGTTAGTGGAAAAGACAACTTAACAACTAACAATTAACGACTAACCACTAGCAACTACCAATTAACAATGATTCATCCAAAATCTAAAATCCCAAGTTCAAAATTTCCCAGAACACTACCACTAGCTTTAGTTACTTTGCTTTTGGGAATAGTCGCTTGTGGAACTGAAGAAGCAACCCAGAAAAACAAATTAGCCGAAGATATTACTTCTGCTGAAAAGTTAAATAGCACGTTAACTTTGAGCGATGTTACTCTCGAACAGGCTAATGAAAAAGGGGAACGACTATGGACGGTAAAATCCCAGCAAGCTACTTACAGTAAAGACCAAAAAGTAGTTAATGTTAAAAATCCCACTGGTAAACTCTTTCAAGATGGCAAAGAAGTTTATCAAATTGAGGCTCAGACTGGCGAGGTACGCCAAGATAGCAATCAAATTATACTTAAAGGCAAGATTGTAGCTACCGATCCCCGCAATGGTATAGTGCTACGGGGGAATGAGTTAGAGTGGCGACCAAAGGAAGATTTACTGATTGTTCGTAATAATTTAACGGGAGATCATAAACAGGCAATAGCTTCAGCTAAGGAGGCGCGAGTTTTTAGTCGCGCTAAGCGGATGGAGTTATTCGGGTCTGTGGTTGCTAATATTAAAGATCCTGTTTTACAGTTACGAACTGAGCATTTAATTTGGCTGTTAGATCGGCAAAAGATGATCGGGGATCGCCCAGTACAAATCGATCGCTACAAAAATAAAATAATTACAGATCGAGCTTATGCTGACCAAGCTGATGTTGATTTAAAACTCAAAATTGCTAACTTGACAAAAAATGCTCAATTACTGCCTTCAGACCCGCCGTTGCAGATATCTAGTAATATTATGAGTTGGAATTTTCCCGCTGAACTTGTGGTTTCGCCGGGGCCTGTGACTGTTATTCAACTCAAAGAAAAAGTGACGATGAGGGGGAATCAAGGTCGGGGAGATTTAGAAAAAGATGTCTTTTATTTAACTGGCAATGTTGTTGGAATTGGGGAGAAACGTAATGCTCAATTGAATACAGATAATTTTATTTGGTATTTAAAAACTCAGACTTTTGATGCTATAGGAAATGTGGTTTATCGTCAATTAGACCCTGAGTTTAATTTGACTGGGCCCAAGGCTGCGGGACAACTTAAAAATGAAACTGTGGTTGTGCAAGGGGATGCAAATGGTGGCCAGGTAGTTACTGAGATTATTACTAAGTAGGAAATTTGTTGGGATAGTTGCTAATCAGGACTTACGCACCCAACCAAAGAAACCGGGTTTTTTGACGAACTAATAGCATTGCTACTGCATATTCTTCTGAGAAATTCTGATGATGTAAGGAGAATATTTATGTCTTTCATAAGAACCAACCCAAATATCATAATTACCAGAAAGCCATTGACCGACAAGACCAGGGTTTTTGCCTTCATAGTCATCATTGCACCAAGTTCCACCAGGCCCGCGTACTATTAAGGTGGTATCTTCAGAACTTTTCACTTGAATGCTCAGATACTCGAAAAAATTCCTTAAAACTAACTTATGGTCTGGCTTTCCATCTATAAAACCAATGCAAGGCCCTGTAACGGTTTCTTGTCGGCCTGCTGTTTCTTGAGCTACTACAAATCCACCGCTAAGACCTCTAATTGTCATCGGATCTGGAGAAAAATCTAGGCTGAGAGTGACATCTTCAAAGATAGGTGTTGAGTTCTTTTCTTGAGCGATCGCTAAGACATTGTTCAGCAGAATAAACACAGCTATTGCTAGTGCTAAAACTAATACTCCTTTGTGTCTTTTCCGATTGGTCATGGGTGGGATGTAGCAGCAATTAGGTATTTGTTAACGGTTAACAGTTAACAGTTAACCGTTAACCGTTAACTATTTAGGATTTTCGTCCTAAAACTTGTTCTTTGAGAATTTGGATGTTTTGAGATAATTCTTGGCGATTGGAGGACTTCAGTAAATAGCGGTAGATAAACCAGCTTGAGTATCCAATTCCAATTAGCTCAAAAGTTGGCTCTAGGAAGGGGATATCGTTTAGCGCGTCCACTACGCCCAGAAATATTTTGAAGGCGATAATTGAGGCTATTATCAAACCTAGAAGAGTGAGCTGGCTTTTGTACTCTTGATAAAAGCCGCTGATGTAATCTGGGAGGTGGGACAAAATTGAGAGGATTTGTTCTTTAATCTGCTGCGACTGGCTTGTTGACTGGGTTGTTGATTTGTCTGCGGCAGTATCTTCGACGATGATAACAGTTTCAGGTGGATTTGAGGTTGACATTTTTGCTACTATAACAGGTTGTTCAGGTTGATTTGGGGTAGTTATTTCAGCACTGGCAATCGTTTCAAACGGATTTGCCGCAGGTGTTTGGAGGTAATTTACTGCTGGCGGTTCTGGGCTAGCAGTTTCGGCTGTAACTTCTGTTGGTTGTTCTGAAGTAGGAGTTTCGGCAACTACTTCTGCTGGTTGTTCTGGACTAGCAGTTAGGACAACTACTTCTGTTTCTGGTTGTTCGGGAGTAGCAGTTTCGGCAACTACTTCTGTTTCCGGTTTTTCTGGGTTAGGAATTTCAGCCACGACACCAGCCTCTTGAAAATTTAACTTTTAATGCCCTCTTGCAAGCGGGTGATATCCATTTCCCGTTGGTGAAGGATTACCCACGATTCTATCAGGTCGGGGCCGTGCATTGCCCCTGTCAAAGCTGCCCGGAGAGTTCGCATGATTAGCCCTTTTTTGAGGTTTTTCTCTTTGCTCACCTTTTTGGTAATTTCTTGAGCTTGGGCTGATGTTAACTGCGGACAGCTTGATAGTGCTTCTAAAATCGCTTGCAATGCGTCTGCTGCGTCTGGTTGCTGCAATTGAGCAGTGGCTTCTTCTTCGTACTCCAAGGTTGGGGTAAAGAATAATTTGCTCATATCGACGGCATCTTTGAGACGGACGAGACTAGGGCCAATCAGAGCGGTAATTTGTTCGAGCCAAGGGCGATCGCTCACTGGATCGAAGTCATACCCCGCTGACTGCCAATAGGGTATCAATAAATTTGTCAGTTGCGGCACTGCCATTTTGTGTAGATATTGACTGTTGAGCCAGTTGAGCTTGTCCCAGTCAAATTTCGCCCCTGCTTTGTTGACGCGATCGCAGCTAAAATGTTGAGCTGCTTCTGAGAGTGTAAAGATTTCTTGGGTGGAATCGGGGGGTGTCCAACCTAGAAGCGTCATGTAATTGACTAATGCTTCTGGGATGTAACCCATGTCTTTAAAGTCGGAAATAGAGGTTACGCCGTCGCGTTTAGAAAGTTTTTGTCCTTCTTTATTTAAAATTAGGGGCGTGTGGGCAAATTCGGGGAGTGCGGTTCCCAAGGCTTCATAGAGCAAAATTTGTTTGGGAGTATTGCCGATGTGATCTTCGCCTCGGATGACGTGGGTGATGTTCATGTCGATGTCATCGACGACAACGGCGAGGTTGTAAAGGGGTTGACCGATGTTACCGCCGCTGGAAGCTCTAGCGATTACCATGTCGCCGCCGAGGTCGCTGCCTTTCCAGGTGACGGTTCCGCGTACCATGTCATGCCAGGATATGGTGCGATCGTCGTCGATGATGAAGCGGATTACGGGTTGTCTGCCTTCGGCTTCAAAGGCGCTTTGCTGTTCGGGGGTTAGGTGACGGTGGCGATTGTCGTAGCGGGGGGCTTGTTTTTTAGCTTTCTGTTCTTCCCGCATTTGGTCGAGTTCTGCGGCGCTGGTGTAGCAGCGGTAGGCCAGTCCTTTGTCTAAGAGGGTTTGGACTGCTTGACGGTATAAGTCTAGACGCTGGGATTGGAAACTGGGGCCTTCATCCCAGGTGAGGCCGAGCCAGGTGAGGCCTGTTTGGATGTTCTCGGTGTATTCTGGGCGCGATCGCTCTAAGTCTGTGTCTTCTATCCGCAGGATGAATTTACCGCCAGTGTTGCGGGCGTATAGCCAGTTAAATACGGCGGTTCTGGCGGTACCGATGTGTAGATTGCCGGTGGGAGAGGGGGCGATGCGAACTCTGACTGTCATTTTTTGATTTACTACGATGTTAGTTTGGGGGCGTTTAGCTGGTTGGAAGGCGTGGCGCTTGTGGAACTATAGATTTTAATATAGCTTGTGCCAGAGTGGCGCTTGAGTTGGATTGAATGGATGAGGGAAGGGAGGGCGATCGCTACGAAAATCCAGCAATGGCAATAAAAGAAGAGTTAAGTTAAATTAAGTTTGATGGATGCGTCCACAACCCTGAATCACTTTGAGGAATCGATATGGCAGATTCAAAAAGCGAAATAAACGCTAAAATCGAAAATTTTCCTGTAAACAGTCCTAGCTTTCAGACTACATTAATATCGGCTTTTGAGATGGCAATGCGTCACCACCAAGAACAGGAATTAGCTGCATTGAGGAACACAGTTTTAAATGCTGGACTACCAAATGCACCGGAGGCAGATATACAGAGAATGTTTCTAAATTGGCTAGATGAATTTACAAGTTGGCATTTAATGTTACTCAGGTATTTACAGGAATATAATGCTAATGACATACAAGTTATTGAAGAAGGTCTTGAGGTAAAACGCCCTTTTTATAATCAGGTACTACAAGATTTACAAGCCAAAGGTTTAATATATTTGAAAGAGGTATATGTAGCCAAAGAAAAGAATAAAGAATACGAAAGACAGTTTCCCAATCCTATTCCACTGCCTTCTACAAATTTGATGGATTTAGGCTATCGAGATCCTTATAAAGATACAAATATAGTGGTTTTCAAGCGAGTTGAAAATATTGATAAATTTATCAAAGAGGGTAAATATTATTGCGATAATAGCAGTAAATCCGCTAAAGTTGATCGCATTACAGATGTGGGTAAATTATTTTTGGACTTCATTAAAAATCCTATTGAAAAAGTAAGTTTTGACCGCTCTCAACAATGAGAGATAGTGCTATCTCCAAAACGTGCAAGTTGCGTTACCTAAGCTGACACAGACCGCAAATTTTAATTGTTTGACATGGGAACCTGATGCTGAGCAATAATGTGATATAGAAGCCGGTAGGTATTTGTAAACAAATGTTCTTGAAAGCTCTAACCAGTCGGATTTCTTCTAAATCGCTCAAGGTGCCGCTGCGTCTTGTGTTCTTAGTGCCCCTAGTGCTGCAAATCTCGGCAGCAGTAGGGTTGACGGGATGGCTGTCTTTTCGCAACGGACAGAAGGCAGTTAATGATTTAGCGGCCAATTTGAGTTTAGAAGTTACTGGTCGCACTCAAGAGCATTTTCAAAGCTTTGCAGACGCATCTAACTTATTTCTGGAATTGAATACGGCGGCAATTCGAGCCGGAAATTTAGATCCAGAAGATTTTCCTAGCTTAGAACGCTATTTCTGGCATCAGACTCAAGTGAGCGATCGCGTGACCACGATCTATTATGGTAGTGTTTCGGGCGAATTTCTACTGCTTAAGAGAGAAAATCCTCCTCTTGTCTATATTAAAGACGAGTCTACAGATTTTGCCAGGAAAATTTACCGCCTCGATAGTCAAGGAAATCGCGTTGAGTTGGTGAAAACAGACAATTACGATCCTCGGACTCGGCCTTGGTACAAAGCTGCCGTGCGATCGCGTCAATCTACTTGGTCGCCTATCTATCAATTTACCGCGATGCCTGTTCTGGGGATCACGCCAGCCACCCCAATCTACAATAAAAATGACGAATTGCAAGGTGTGCTGGCAATCGACTTAACCTTAGAGCAAATTAGCAATTTTCTCAGAGGCTTAAAAATTGGCAAATCGGGACAAGCTTTTATTATCGAGCGCAGTGGTGATATTGTTGCTAGTTCGACAACAGAGTTGCCTTTTGTCAAGACTGCTGAGGGACAAAAACGCTTAAAAGCAACTAACAGTAATAACCTATTGATTCGTTCAGCGGCGGAGTCTCTGTATCAACAATTTGGCAATTTAGACCGGATTCAGGAACCGATTCATATAACATTTAATGTTGACTCTCGCAATCAATTTTTAACTGTGGCTCCCCTAGCTGATGGTAAAGGAATTGATTGGCTGATCGTCGTGGCAATTCCCGAAGCCGATTTTATGGACGGCATCAATGCTAATAACCGTACTACTTTCTTGTTCTGTGTGGCAGCTTTGGCGGTGGCAATCGTGCTTTCAATTTACACTTCCCGCTGGATTACTAACCCAATTCGACGCTTAAGTGCAGCCACAAAAGCAATGGCACAGGGGGAATTAAACCAAAAGGTTGAGGTGCCAATTGCTGAAGAACTGGGGATATTAGCTGAGTCTTTCAACTTGATGGCTAAACAGTTACGCTCGTCATTTGCAGCTATGGAAGCGACAAATGTAGATCTAGAACAGCGAGTTATAGAACGTACAGCTAAACTCCAATCTGCGGAAGCGGAACTGCGGGCGCTGTTTGCAGGGATGAGCGAATTAATTCTAGTTTTGGATAGGAATGGCCGCTATTTAAAAATCGCGCCGACAAATCAAGCACTGACGTACAAACCGATGGAAGATTTAGTTGATAAAACGATTGGTGAAGTTTTTCCACCAGCACTTGCTGATACTTTTGTCGGCTATATCCAGAATAGCTTAGATTCTCAGCAGACTGTCAATGTTGAGTACAACTTGACGATCGGCGATCGCGAAGTCTGGTTTGCAGCTAGTATTTCCCCACTTTCACAGGAATCAGTAATTTGGGTAGCGCGGGATATCAGCGATCGCAAACTGGCAGAATCAGCACGACAACAGACAGAAAAACAGTTACTCCGGCAAAACTCGGCCTTGGTAGAACTAGCACGAAATAAAGCTTTATACCGAGGAGATTTGAATGCTGCTATCAAAGAAATTACCGAAACTACTGCCTGCACTCTTGAACTCGAACTAGCAAGCGTATGGCTGTACAATGAAAGCCGATCGCAGATGGAATGTTTTGACCGATTTGAGCGCAGCAGTGGCTTACATAAGTCCGGCGAGCCATTAGTAGCAGCGGATAACCCGGCATATTTTCAAGCTTTGGAAGAAGATCGGATAATTGCACCCGGAGATCCCTTCAGCGATCGCCGGACTAAGGATTTTGCTAATTCTTACTTTGCGATTACTGGTACTGCTTCTATGCTTGACGCACCGATCCGAGTTGGTGGTGTGGTAATGGGAGTTCTCTGTTTGGAAGAAGTGGAACAAACCCGATATTGGACGCAGGAAGAGCAAAATTTTGCGGCTTCTATTGCAGATTTAGTATCTTTAGCGATCGAAGCTAGCGATCGCCTGCGTACCGAAACCGCTCTTCGCAGTGCTGAAGAAAAATATCGCAGTATTTTTGAGAACACAGCCGAAGGTCTATTTCAAACGAGTTTAGAAGGACACTTTCTGAGCGCAAATCCTGCTCTCGCCAGGATTTACGGTTATTCTTCCCCAGAGGAACTGCGAGAGCTTGTCAGCGACATCAAAAGCCAAGTTTATGTAGATCCCCACAGACGAGATGAACTCACCCGGCTAATAATCCAAAGAGGTGCAGTATCAGGGTTTGAGTCTCAGGTTTACCGTGCTGATGGTAGTATTATTTGGATTTCGGAGAATGTGCGATCGGTCTTAGATCGAGATGGGAACGTGCTTTATTACGAAGGCAGTATTGAAGATATTAGCGATCGCAAACACTTTGAGTCAGTTTTGCAGTTAGCAAAAGAAGCAGCGGAAGCAGCTTCGATGGCAAAGAGTTCCTTTCTCGCCAACATGAGCCACGAACTACGAACCCCCCTAAATGCAATCATCGGTTATAGCGAAATGCTCCAAGAGGAAACGGAAGATTTAGGCTACCAAGAACTCACCCCCGATCTCCATAAAATCCACATTTCTGGTAAACATTTACTCTCACTAATCAACGACATTCTTGATATTTCTAAAATAGAAGCCGGTCGCATGGATCTTTACTTAGAAACTTTTAGTGTCGATGATTTAATTGATGATGTTGCTGCTACTGCTAAACCGCTAGCCGAGAAAAATGGAAATATTTTAGAGGTGATAAAAAACAGCGATATCGACACAATGCACGCTGATATTACCAAAGTACGCCAAATTTTATTAAACTTACTGAGCAACGCTGCCAAGTTTACCCACAATGGCAAGATTACTCTAGCAGTGAGTAGGGAAATAGCGGCTATTGATGCGGAAGAAAGTATGACGACAGCAGAAGTAATAATAGATAATCAATCGAATATCAATAATAATAATTCATCCGCAATTTCTAATTTTGAATGTTTGATTTTTAATTGTACTGACACTGGTATCGGCATGACTTCTGAACAATTGCAGCAGATTTTCCAACCTTTTACTCAAGGAGATGCTTCTACTACTCGTAAATACGGCGGCACTGGTTTAGGATTAGCAATTAGCCACTGCTTTTGTCAGATGATGGGGGGCAAAATTGCAGTTGAAAGTCAGATTGGTATCGGCTCTACTTTTAGTGTCAAGTTGCCTGCTAATATGGCTAATGGCTAATTGCTAATGGCTAATGGCTAATTGCTAATGGGTAACTGCTAATTGCTAATTGCTAATGGCTAATTGCTAATGGCTAATTGCTAATTACCCCTATCCCCATCTCCCCCGCTCCCCTGCTCCCCTGCTCCCCCGCTCCCCCGCTCCCCCGCTCCCCCGCTCCCCATCTCTTCCCCTAGCCCCTAGCCCCTAGCCCCTAGCTTAATTGCCGCACAGACTCCCAGACATACTGCCAAAGTTAGAGGATCGGGCTCTTCTTTTCGCAATTGCTCAATCTCAGCAGTACGGCCACCCTCAGACTCCATGAAATCCAGTAACCATTTGGCCGCCGCTGGACTATCAATCCATTTCGCCCCAAGACACACAGGACAAATTTCCTGATTGACAGAACCGGTGCCACCGCACTCTGGACATTGCCAGTTCGCTGTTTCAGGAGGAGGGGCAAGAGGTATATTGCTCATATAGGGAGAATGTGCGATCGCTCAATATCTATGTTCTTGCTGACAAAAACAATTTTAATTTTATATTATTTCATTGTCCCGCAAATTTAACACAATCAATATAAATTTATTAATAAAGTAGGGGTCAACCCCCGTGCTAACCTCAAAAAATCGGGGCAACACGGGGGATTCCCCTGCAATAATTAGACAACTCTTTGTTAACAGTTAACAGTTAACTATTAACAAATAAATTATCGCGATCCAGCCAAAGCCTCCCGCAATTTTTGGCTGGGATTTGGTTTAGTTTGCAACTGCTTAGTTTGCAACTGCGGAGTTGCCATTTTCAAAACCAATTCCATCAACCAAGGGGCAATTCGGTGGCACCACACGGCTACATGACTTTGCCATCCGACCAAGATTTCTGGGGAATCTTTTTCTAGTCCTACAATCAATGCTTGGGCAACTTTTTCGGCAGTCATTGGCACTACCCAGCGAAATTGATGGAAGTCTCGCACCATGTCAGTATCTGTCAGAGATGGCAGTAAAGCTGTCACTTGAATATTGTAAGGTGCTAACTCGCTGCGTAAAGCTTGGGTGAATCCCAAAATTGCGAATTTCGTAGCAGAATAAGTTGCCATTGTGGGAGCGGCAAATTTACCCATCAAGCTAGAAACATTAACAATTGTTCCCTCTTTTTGGGTTGCCATTCGCCGAGCTATGAGGCTAGTGATGGTGTATGTACCCATTAAATTCAAGGCTAATTCTTCCTGAATTAATGGCATGGGGGAGCGTAAAAAAGAGGCTTGGTGGGCAACTCCCGCACAGTTGACTAAGAGTTGAATGGGGCCGCGATCGCGCCAAGCTTGAGCGATCGCAATATTCACTGCTGCTGAATCTGTTAAATCTATCGCCAAAGTCACTACTTCCACGCCTAAGACTTCGATTTCAGCGGCTACTTCTGCTAACTGCTGGCGGTTCCTGGCCACTAACAACAGCCGTTTGAGTCCTTGTTTGGCTAATTCGATGGCGATCGCCCGCCCAATTCCGCGCGAAGCACCTGTAATCAGGGCTGTTTTTCCTTCAAATTTCATCATTTAATTCTCCTTTTTTGTCTCACCGCGTAGTTAGCCAATGCCGAATTTCTTGATAGTGTTGATAGAGAACTTTCGGCATCTGGTGAGATGAACTTGTTCGATTGTGTCGAGCAGGATTAGTAGAAGGAAATAGTTAAGCGTACAAGACTGATAACTGAAAAGCAGGTGACATCAGTATTTTCCTTCTGCTTTCAGAATAGCGGCCTTCTACCTTCTACTTATTAGTCCTGATAGCGTTGTGAATTTGATTTAATCATGGTTGCAGATTCGCACTAATCTCTGAAACCAACCTCATGCAAGTAGACTCTCCTGAGATTTCAAATCCTAGATTACCGATTCAGTAAGTAAGTGTTAATTAATCTCCATTTCGTGTATCCCCACTACTGAATTGATGTTCTAAGAAAGAATCAATCAATCAGTGTGAAGTGTTGGGCAATGTAGGGCATGAATGGTACACCTCCTCGATTCAGAGTTACCGCAGTTTGGGCTATATGCACACCTTAACTTGGGGATCAACAGGTTGCAACAATTTTTAATAAATTTCCCGTTACATTTCTTTACAATACGTTCAGATTGCGGGTTTCCAAGTCCCGTGAAAGCCCATAGGCACGACGCTGGGCAATGCCAATCTACAAACTGGTTCGCCTGCAATGCCTGCACTGTCAAAGATCCAGACTTCGCTGGTGTCAGAATTGCCATCGTAGACAAGAGTTAAAATCCAACCGCGATCGCGATCGCTGGGATCTGGCGCGTAGATGGGTTCGCTAGGATAACGGTTTTCACCGAAGTCAGCGCAGGTAAGGGTGCCGGTGTGAGAGTCAAAACGGGCGATCGCGCCGAACATTTCTTGACTAATATCCACGCCTTCCCGTTGTACCGATAGATAAGTGTAGCGGGACAGTTGACCCACTTCCGACGGGGACACAATCGGAAACTCGCAATGTCTGTTCAAAACTTCCTCCGCCTGCTGCACTTTGGCGGTTTGCGGTTCCAGGCGTACTTGCCAGAGAGTCGCTTTAGCAAAAGTTTTGGTTTGTCCGCTGGCGACTTCCTTAAGATATTGGTTGGTTACAAAGTCGGGATAACGGGCAAAATCGATAATTATTGAACCAGTTGAGTCTACCCAACCGTTAGCGAAATGCCATTGAAAGCAAGAATCGGTTTCACCGCGACTTACTAGGGAGAGAGTTTCGCGATCGAACACTAAAATTTGCGTACCTAACTGGGGTTTCCACTCAAAGGATTCGCTGTAGCAGCTTAATCCAGCCAACAGCGGCCAGGGATTGAGGCGCAGGGGTGAGACGAAAAACACTAAATAAGGCCCAGCCATGACAAAATCGTGAATCGCCGGAATGCCATCTAGGAGAAAAGTTGTTTTTTGGACGATTTTGCCCGTAGGGTCGCTTTTATAAAGATTGAGCTTACCCTGGGCACCAGCGCTAATGCCAAAGTTAAAAATATAGCCAGTATCGGGATCTCGTTTGCAATGGGCAGAATAGGGAAGCCCATCATCAAGGCCGCCAAGATTGTCCAGTCCCCTAGTTTCCAAGTTTTCGAGGTCGAGGGCGTGGGGGTTCGCGCCTTCCCACAAAGCTAAGAGTTTATCTGGAAGGGCGAGTACAGAAGTGTTAGCGGCATTTTTGACTGGTTTGCCCCATCGTTGCCACAGAGGGCCGGGTGCAGTCATCCCGTAGTTGCTGTAAAGAAATTTGCCGGCTGCTGTTTCGGCTTGATATCCGGCAGTTTGGACGTAACGGTAGAGGGCGGTTGCGTTGGGTTCGCGAAAATGTACAGCCAGAATTGCCCCGTCACCATCAAACCAATGTCCCGCGCGATCGCCCCCCCGTTCCAATCTTCCAGGGCCATTGCGATACAAAGTACCGCGCAATCCTTCTGGGATTTTACCGCTGAGGACTTGTAACTGAGTCGAGGGAAACTCTTTGGCGGGATTGATAATGGCTTTTGCCCAGGCTTTTTTTGTTGAGACTTGATTAAGAATCATAAATTAATAACTTGATGAATTGTCAGATATAATCAAGAACAGCAATAGTTGCTTATTACCAAAAATGAGATAAACTTGCAACTAATTTTTCTTCATTTCTTAGTTAAGATTATGTAGGATATTCCACACTGGGAAGGTGAGTACCAACATAACCGATAATTACCTTTCGCATACCTACTTTTGACACTTCTGGAAAGAAGTAAATTCGCCAATTAAACTGTCTCTCTTTGGCGTGTTTCTCAAATAGACGTTCCTTACCATCAGGGCAAAGGAAAGTTCGTGCTTTACGGTATTTTTTATTCTTAAGAGTTTGTTCACTTTCTCCAGACACATCAAGAGAAGTACCCTCTAGGTTAAAATACCCCGTTTCCCAATTCTTAGCACAATTCTCAAGTTCATACAAAATCTCCAAAACGAGTTTTAACCTTTCGTCTCCGGTACGGAGTTTCTACAACTGTTTATTACCAGCATCGCAAAATTGCAGATTAGGGAAAATTTCATCTCTACGATTCCAAAGTTCCCTCCCGTTAAGCCGATCTGGTTGGAGACGCTTCTCAATCCAATCAGCGTGTTCGAGAACGTGGTTTTTCTGACTAGCGTGAATAACCTCTACACTTTCTTCTATTAGGTTCTCTTCCTCATCAATTTGTATTAGTTCTAAGTTGATGAGACTGTTATTCCAGAGCGATTCTGAATTCAGACTAATTGCTAATGTTTCAAGGTAGTAAGCAACTTTAAAGCCTTCTGCTTGAGTACCCTGTAAACTAAACTCACAATCCAAATCTTCAACTTTTATTTTAATCTTTACATCAGGAATATCAACTGATAAAGGAGTCTTAGTTGCCAGAGTTCTCAGAAAAGTCCGCTCTTCTCTATTCACTGTATTATCATTACGCCAATGAGAAAGAGTATAATTTTCTGTAAGAATCAGAACATAAAAATCTGCTTGAATGCGGATTCCCTTCAGTCCACAGCGTTTAGCTTCACGCATTATACTAATCAATTCTGACATCCATTGTCGTGCGGTAAAAATATCAGGAGCAAGAGTTCGCGCGGACAGTTCATTAAACACCATCTCCAAATCCATCGCTTATTCTCCTTCCACCGCAGGTTCTAACAAAATCTCCAAGCTATTATCCCACTCATCAAAAAAACCATCCGGCCAGCGATCAATTCGTCCGTTTCTATCGATTTTAGGAGATACTACATCCGTCACAGCTTGTCCTTCTTTATTTTGACGCTGGAAGTAATGCAAACGAACATCTTTGGGGGCAAGTTTGCCTCCGTGAACCGCAAGGCGAATCCCATTTAAAACATGATCGCTGTGAGTTTCTATCACAACTTGAACGCCACCACTAGCAGCTAAAGCTAATAATTGACCCATCTTAACTTGTCCTTTAGGATGGAGATGCGCTTCAGGATTTTCAATTAAAATTATTGTACCAGGTGTTGATGTAAGTGCCGCTACAATAATCGGTAAAGTATAGCTAATTCCAAATCCCACATTAGTTGCACGGTAAGGATTGCTATCTCCATAGGAATATTGAAAACTCATTAAATCAACATCAGATTTTGTGTCAATTTTGAGGCGCGTACCGGGACTTACTTCTCCCATCCACGCCTCAACTTGGTCGATTAAATCCATTGATTTTGCAGTAGATTGTTCTTTTTCTCTTTGAGTCTTTGATTTTATCTCTGGATAACTGAGACTGTTATTAGGAATAACTTTCCGTCCATTAATAGCCAGAAAATGAGCAGCATACTCACCTTTGATACCCAATTGACCAAGTTGTCGTACTTGGTAATCCGACATTTCATTAAATGAACGCGGCCCGATCCGCTCTGCCTGAAGGTAGTGAAAATTATTACCAAAAAGATTCGATTTATACACTTCTGAGCTAACTGGTTCCGAGTCAATATTCAACACATCTACCTCTTTGTCATATTTGAAACGCCATACCCCCTTGCTGTTGTTTTCCCAAACAATATCAAAACCAATTAATTCCTCTTCTGCTCCTTCAAACAGTGCATCTTTAGCAGTCCCAATCTTAACTAAGTCCCCATTAAGTGCCAACCCTTTTTCTGGGAGTAAACCCTGTTGATAAGATTGTCGTAACAGCAGGAGTGATTGCATAACAGAAGATTTGCCAGTGCTGTTTAAACCGGAAAATAACGTGAGTTTTTTGAAGTCCAATGACAGCTCTGCAAAAGGTTTAAAATTTAGCAACTTCAGCGAAGTAATCATGCCAAAACCTCATGAATTATTTTTTCAATTATCCTAAATCTGTACTCGATTTTTTCCGCTGCCTGAGAGATAGAAGCATTAAAATCTCGATCGCGATCTACATGACTTCTAAATTTTTCAATCAATTGCTCCTTGTGCTGCTTCACTATATCAATTTCCTCGTTGCTAAGTAAACTGAGATTAACTGACCAAACCTCAAACAATGCTTTATTAATTGGAAACATTTTTGTCTGATTTTGGGATATTTTACGGAAGGCATATTTTCCAAATATTTCCCATGCTGCAACCATCGCTTTTTTAAAATCATTTTTAATTTCTTGTAATTCCCATTCGGACATATTATTAACTTTCGATAATGCTTTACTCAAAAACAAATTTCTTTTCTCAGAGTGATAATCTTTATAAGATGTAAGCCTAAAAGCTAAAAAACCGAGTATGAATTCCCGATCGTCCATTCGCATTTTACGTAACTTACTCAAATTAGTAACTTTCAGGAATTCATCAGATGTCGCAAGTTGAGCTAAAAACTTTGTTGCCTTACCGGGGTTAAGAGCATGGCGTAGTTCTTGAGGAGACATCGGCAGTCCACCTGTATTAATACGTTTGAAAATATTATATTTAACTTCAGGAGGCGTACCTTTTTCAATCAAATAAACTGTAACTTGAGTTTCTTGAATCCGACGTTGGTATCGGCGTTCTATTTCATCATAAGTTTTGCCTTCAAAATTGGTTAAGTATTCTAGTCCACATAACTTAAGTTTTTTATCGCTCATAAATTGCTTGAGAGCAGATAAGCGCTGCAATCCATCCACAACTAACCACTTATCTTCATCCGTTGCATCTATATAAAAAGCTGGTAATGGAATCCGAATCAAAATCGACTCAATCAGTCTGCTTTTAGCCTCATCTTTCCAGATATTTGCATGGCGCTGAAAGTCGGGTGCTAAATCAAGAGCTTCCTCATCGATTCTTCTTAGGAGTTGCTCAATAGTTGGTTCTCTGGTGGAAATATTAATTTCATCAGGATCATATATCAATTTGTCTTTTTCATAAAGTTCATCATTGTTATCTTCTTCTTGATTAAGACTTAACTCATCAATCGAATCTTGGTTGGATACTTGCTGTTCTAGTTCTGGCTGATTTACCATAGGTAATACTCCTTTCTGTTAACATTTATTGCGATTTTGCATTGCCCTAATAAAACTTGGATGACGTTTTGATCCTAACAGAGAAATGAAAAATCAATAACTTGATGAATTGTCAGATATAATGAAGAACAGGGCTAAGCTACTTATTTTACCAAAAGTGAGACAAACTTGCAACAGTTTTTTTATTACTATACTATTTTATCTTTAAACCCAGGTTTTATTCTAGTTAAACTGAGTCCGAAATGAAGAAGTTTTATAATTCTATATGCTCCCATTTAACATCGATATTTCGACTGAGCTTTTACTGAATATCTCTTTCCTCATATCACGCTTAAGTACCTGGACATAAATAAACAGTGCCATTGCGAGGGTTGCGAAACCACCTCAAGTCCTTGCGATTGCTTCGCTTCGCTCGCAATGACGTACTTACGTTTATTTATGTCCGACTACTTAGCTGGTCAAGGAGTGATTTTTACAAGTCTAGATTGATCCAAAACTCTAGTCGAAAAAACTCTCACTAATAGGGGTCTATCCATATTTATAAATACAATTAACAATTAACTTCTGGTAAAATCAACATCGCATCGCCAAAAGAATAAAAACGATATTGATGCGCGATCGCCTCCTCATACAACTCAAACAACCGCTGCCTGCCAATCATCGCACTGACCAGCATCAGCAAACTAGATTGCGGTAAGTGAAAATTTGTAATTAGCCCCTCAACCACTTGCCACCGATAACCGGGATAAATAAATAAATCCGTATGTCCGCAAAAAGCTTGTAGCGACGGCAAATTTTGCTTTTGGGCCGCCGCTGCGGCCCCCTCCAGAGCCCTTACCGCCGTCGTACCCACCGCAATAATTCGGCCGCCATTTGCCTGAGTCTGGCGAATTTTGTCTACCGTTATCGCGGGTACTTCCACCCATTCTCTGTGCATCTGATGAGTAGTAAGATCCTCTACTTCCACCGGTCGAAAAGTCCCCACCCCAACGTGCAGCGTCACAAAAGCTTGCTCAATGCCCTTCTCCTGTAATCCCTTAAGTAATTCATCAGTAAAGTGTAGCCCAGCAGTCGGCGCTGCGATCGCCCCCAATTTCTCAGCATAAATCGTCTGATACTGTTCCCCTAAAGCCTGAGAATTCTTAATATAAGGCGGTAACGGTATGTGACCATATTCCGGCAACAACTGCACCAGAGACATTCCCACAGGCACTTCAAACTGCAACAGCCGCCCCCCAGTAGCCTCATCCCTTTCTAGAACCGTCGCACTCAAGCGATCGCCATTAGGAATTTCCCCATTGAGTGGGTCAAACTCGATCCTAGCACCTGGTTTCAAGCGTTTTCCCGGTTTAACCAAAGCCAGCCAGCAATTGCGTTCTCGCTCTTCCATTAGCAAAGCTTCCACCGGGTAGCCATTAGGTTTACGACCTTTGAGCCTAGCTGGGAGCACGCGGGTATTATTGAGAACCAGTAAATCTCCCCGCTTGAGAAAGTTTGGCAACTCCCGAAAAATAGAATGCTGGTGGCTATGGGGAGAATCCACTACCAATAAACGGGAGCTATCCCTTGGTACAACTGGATTTTGGGCAATCCGTTCGGGAGGTAGTACGTAGTTGTAAGCCTCTAATTTCAAGTCTAATGAGGAATTAATTTCTGTCATTTCGTATATCTCTGTAAAATAAATCTGTAAACTTAGCAACAAATTGGGTAAAACCCCCCATCTAAAATCGGGGGCTTCTCCCCTAGCGCTGGAAGCGATACTCCACGAATATAGAAGTATAGCGTCAGCTTCTCACCTCAAGGAGAGCTATGGAATACCTCTACTACATTGCCAATACCAGTCTCACCCTGAGAGTGGTTGATTACCTCCGAACCCCCAGAGACCTACCGGTTCAATTTATCACTGTCATTCATCAGATCGATGGTTGGGTGGTAAAAGTAAAAATGAGTCAATACTTAACGCCTCAGCAGCACGGAGACTTCCGAGCTTTTATGAATGAACTGGGGATACCTTACGAGCCAGAAATTCGCCTGCAAATGGCACTTTGGAGCTTAGAAACAGGACAATCACCTTTGAGCGTCATGCGCCGTTACCAAGTGGCAGTTGTTTGTCACGGCAGTCCCGATCGCAAAGAAATTGAAGCCTTTCGTCAGCAGTTTGTCAAGGGACTGGGATACTGCCCGGAAACTCTTGCTTAAATAAATTAAAAATTAAAAAGTGGTATTTCCCATTCCCTTTAATTTTTAATGGCTAAAGGCTGACTGGATATACTCTTGCAGAGTAAGACACCAAGACCCTACTATCACTGGTTCACCGATCGCCACAGTTAAGCTAGATTTTTGCTGATGATTTGATTGTGAAGGTTCGCAGCAGACGAGAGCGACATCAAATCGGCAAGGGTAATCTGCCAATTCTGGGCGATCGCTTAAAAATATTTCTGCCGTTTGCCAAAGCTTTGCTTGCTTTGTGGCATTAACAGCAAGCATTCCATCAGCATCCCAATTTCTCCGACGACGAGTTTTAACTTCTACAAAGATTAAAGTTGGTAATGGGTGATTGGTAAGGGGTAATTGGTAATTGCCCTTTTTTTCGCTGCACCCCTTCTCCTCCACTCCTGGTGCGATTGCGATCGTATCAATTTCCCCGTAGCGACACCGCCAACGCCGATGCAAAATTTCCCAGCCTTGTTCCTCCAACCACTGCGCTACTAAGTTTTCTCCCAAATTGCCAATATTGTTGGCATTTGAGGATAGGCCAGAAAAACGAGAAGGAGCAGCAGTTGTAGGATGCTCTAGATCGTTGCTTAGCTTGACACCCTTTCTAGTAAAATCAAAAGTTGATAGATCGCTGTTTCCCATTAGCTTTCAATTGCATGATTTCTAGTATTCGCCAACATATTTATACCTTCTTGTTCAGTTTAGTTCTCTTTGTCGCTGTCAGCTTGGTAGCAATTGCTATTAATCCAGTACCGGCCTTGGCTCTAGATTACAATAGAGAAGCCCTAGTCGGTGCTGATTTCTCAGGGCGCGATCTCACTGACGCGCAATTTACCAAGGCAAATCTCCGCAACAGTAATTTTAGCAATGCAAATTTGCAGGGTGTAAGCTTTTTCGCTGCAAATATGGAAGATGCTAATTTTGAGGGCGCTAATCTTAGGGGGGCGACTTTAGATTTAGCTCGGATGATTAAAGTGAATTTAACTAATGCGATCCTTGAGGGAGCTTTTGCTTACAATACCAAGTTTGAACGGGCGATCGTTGACGGTGCTGACTTTACGGATATCCTCATCCGCGATGATATGGTAGAAAAGTTGTGTAAAGTGGCGCGAGGAACTAATCCGGTTACTGGTAGGAACACTCGCGAAACTCTGTTTTGTGATTAGTTAATTGGTAATTGGTAATTGGTAATTGGTAATTGGTAATTGGTAATGGCTAATTGCTAATTGCTAATTGCTAATAGCTAATTGCTAATTACCCATCTCCCTCATCTCCCCCATCCTCCCCATCCTCCCCATCTTCCCCGCTCCCCTCTTTCCCTAGCCCCTAGCCCCTAGCCCCTAGTCCCTTCTTCTATAAGAATTTTGTTGCGATCGCCAGAGAGAAGAAAATCGAGAGATAGCAAGTACAAATACTTAATAAGTTCATTACATAAAATTGAATATTTTGCATCAATTTGCAAAGAAACTTAATCTAATTCAACACGGGAAACAGTCTGTCTTAAGATAGATATAAAAGCGCCTTTTAACTTTTTAGAATAGAAAATATTAATGGAGTTTTAAGGTGAAACAATTAGCAATCGCCTTGGGGTTTTTTAGTGGGGTAAGTATTACTCTGATCGGTTGCTCAAGAGAACCCCCTAACCCTCAGAGTAGCACAGAAAGTAGTTCTGAACTTTCATCCGTTGCAGTAGCAGTTCGCGACCTCGGCAACCCCTTCTTCGTGCAAGTTGGTAAAGGTGCAGAGGCCGAAGCAAAGAAACTAGGGGGGCCGAACACAAGAACAACTCTCGTTTCCAGTGGGGACGATTTAAATCAGCAATTTAACCAAATTGAAAACTTTATTGCCTCAAAAGTCAGCATGATTATACTCAATGCTGCTGACAGTAAAGGCATCGCTCCCGCTGTAGAAAAAGCTAAGCAAGCAGGCATTCCCATAGTGGCAGTTGATACCGCCGCTGATGGAGGTGTTGATGCCACAGTTACTTCAAATAACGTCCAAGCTGGTGAAGTAAGCTGTCAATATATAGCCGATCGCTTAAAGGGTCAAGGCAGTGTTGTAATTATCAACGGGCCTCCTGTCGCTTCAGTAATTGAGCGAGTCCAAGGGTGCGAGAATGTATTCTCTAAATATCCTGGGATTAAGGTTCTTTCCAAAACTCAAAATGCAGAAGGTAGCCGCGATGGTGGGTTGAGAGTCATGAGCGATTTGCTCACTTCCTTCCCAAAAATTGATGCTGTTTTTGCAATTAATGACCCTTGTGCTATTGGCGCAGAACTAGCGGCTAAACAGTCACAACGAGATGAATTCTTTATTGTTGGTGTCGATGGCGCACCTGAAGCTCTCGATGCGCTCAAGCAGAACAATAGCTTATTTGTAGCTACAGCAGCTCAAGACCCATTTCGCATGGCAGCCAAGGCTGTTGAGGTGGGAAATGATATTCGGAAAGGAAAGAAGCCTGCCGACCCAACAATTCTAATTCCAGTCAAACTCATTACTCGTGAAAACGTTAACGAGCATAAAGGCTGGACAAGCGAATAAACAAGTTTTTGGCTTAATATCGACAAAATTTGTGAGTTTCAGGTTGCGTAATACAGTCAAGATGTATTACATAAAACTGGAGGATTTTTAATGGTAACTCTCTCTGAATCACCTATACAGACTAAACCAATTCTAGAAATGCAAGGCATTACAAAAACCTTTAACGGGTTTAATGCTTTGCAGGATGTAAATCTAACAATTTATCCAGGGGAAGTTCACGCCCTCATGGGTGAAAATGGTGCGGGCAAAAGTACGCTGATGAAAATTTTAGCGGGAGCCTATATAGCCGATCGGGGAGAAATCAGAATTGATGGTCAAGCTATTAGGATGACTAACCCCGGTCAAGCTAGAGAGTTGGGAATAGCGATTATTTATCAAGAGCTTAATCTCGCCCCCAACCTAACAGTTGCCGAAAACATTTTTATGGGGAGCGAACTCACAAAAGGGGGCGCTCTAATCGACCAAAGCGCAATGCGGATTAAGGCATCTCAGGTACTAGAAAATCTTGATGCCAGTTTTGATGCTGGAGACTTGGTTTCGACACTTTCAATTGCCGAACAGCAGCAAGTTGAGATCGCCAGAGCACTCAAAGATCGAAGCCGCATTCTAGTGATGGATGAGCCAACAGCAGCGCTCTCAGACCGCGAGACAGAAAAGCTTTTTGAAGTTGTTCATCGGTTGCGGAAAGAGGGGATTGCCATTATTTATATTAGCCATCGCATGGAAGAAATTTATGCCCTTGCCGATCGCGTTAGTGTAATCCGAGATGGTGGCTATATTGGCTCTCTGGAAAAAAGCGAAATTTCCGCAGAACGCCTAGTGGAAATGATGGTTGGTCGTCCGTTACAGGATTTATACGAACATAAACGTCAAACAAATCCTGGCTCAGTTGTTCTGGAAGTAACCAATTTAAGTGATGAGCGGAAAAAGGTAAAGTCTGCAAGTTTTAAACTCCATGCTGGCGAAATTGTGGGTTTAGCTGGCTTAGTTGGTGCTGGTAGAACTGAGCTTGCTCGTCTGATTTTTGGTGCCGATCCAAAAATGAGCGGTGAAATTAAATTGGAGGGTCGTCCTCTCAATATCTCCGAGCCAAGTAATGCCATTAAATCAGGAATTGCTTATGTGCCAGAAGATATTAAAGAGCAACATCCATTGAACATTTCTAGCCCCGATGATGCCATTGAAGCGGGAATTGCCTATGTACCGGAAGACCGCAAAAATTTAGGTCTATTTCTAGAAATGAGTTCGGGTGAAAATATCACTTTGAATGTACTCGATCGAGAAGCAAAAGCTGGGATTATCAACTCAAAATCTCTGGCTCAAGTTGTGACTGATGCCATTCAAAACTTAGGGATTCGTCTTGCTAGTCCCAGCATTAGAGCAATGGATTTATCTGGAGGAAATCAGCAAAAATTATTGTTAGCACGTTGGTTGGCAATTAACCCCAAGGTACTTTTACTAGATGAACCAACGCGAGGCGTAGATATTGGGGCCAAAAGCGAAATTTATCGCATTATTAGCGATTTGGCAACAAATGGTGTCGCCATTTTGATGATTTCGAGTGAGTTGCCGGAAATCGTGGGAATGAGCGATCGCGTCTTAATAATGCGGGCCGGAAGCTTAGTTGGTGAAGTGGGCGGTTCAACTGGGGAAAAGATTACACAAGAGAACATTATGGCTTATGCCACTGGAGCAAGAGGGGTACAAAAACTATGAGTCAAACACAAGCGAAAAGCAGCATAAATTCAGGTCGCGATCGCTCCAAAGCGAGTAAAGTTCAAGCTTGGAGAAATTTTATCCAGGTTGCCGGTATCCTACCGATTTTGATTGTAATCTGTATAGTTTTTTCACTGGTTACACCCAACTTTCTTTCACTAGGAAATCTGATTAATGTCATTCGGCAAGCATCGATCAATATCGTGCTCGCTACGGGGATGACGTTTGTGATTTTGACTGGAGGAATTGACCTTTCTGTGGGTTCAATTTTAGGAGTAACAGCAGTTGTTGGGGTGCTGGTATCCTTACTTCCAGGTCTGGGTTGGTTCGCCGTACCTGCTGCACTATTAGCGGGAATTGGTTTGGGATTACTTAATGGTTCGTTAATTGCCTATTTGGGTTTACCTCCATTCATCGTCACGCTGGGTTCTTATACTGCTTTGCGAGGAGTTGCCTATCTGGTAGCTAATGGCACTACAGTTATTAATCGTAATCTCAATTTTGCCTGGGTAGGTAACAATTATCTGGGGCCGATTCCTTGGTTAGTGATCATCGCTTTTCTGGCAGTATTAGCAAGTTGGTTTGTCTTAAGGCGGACTGTTCTTGGCAGACATATTTACGCTGTAGGGGGTAATTCACGGGCCGCGAGACTAACAGGAATTAAGGTAAATCGGGTACTGTTATTTGTCTATGGCGTGAGTGGTTTACTGTCTGGTTTAGGCGGAATTATGAGTGCATCGCGTCTCTATAGTGCGACGGGGATGTTAGGACAAGGCTACGAACTAGATGCGATCGCGGCCGTAATCTTGGGAGGAACGAGTTTCACGGGTGGGATTGGTACTATCTGGGGTACTTTATTGGGAGCTTTAATTATTGCGCTACTCAATAATGGATTAACTTTGATGAATGTATCGTTTTTCTGGCAGTTGGTTGTTAAAGGTTTGGTGATTATTATCGCCGTAACTATTGACAAACTTCGCACTCGTTCTAGCTTTGCATAAGAGTGAAAAAAGGTAATTATACCAACTCTGAGAAGTAAGAAAAAAGTGATATTAGTGTAGGTTGGGTGCTGCCAAGTGTAACCCAACCTTCTAATTTTAGAAGAGTTTGAAGTCATCAGTGTGAGGCATCATAAATCTAGAACAGGCCTGCTTTCGGGATCATAGCCTTTGTTATTATTAATTTTAATGAAACCATGAAACGCTTAGATACTAAACTCTACAAGTCTCGACACGATAGACGAGAGAATAGACGCTGCGCCCAACAGCCATCCAGGAACCCCACGACCACGATGGAATATGTCCTTCTGCTGCGGATTTAGTGTTGAACTTTAGCTCATTATAGTACAACCATTTACTATTCACACGCCAACCTACGCGATCGCTAAACGCTACCCATATTTTATCATTATATTCCCTGGTTTCCCCCAGACTTTGATAGATGCGTTTCTGCACAGAAAAGCCGAAACGCCCATTGCTGTATTTTACCCAAAGTTGGTCAATCGTTCGCAAGTCTTCACAAGGAAAATTATCTATTTATGACTTATCCAGCCATTCTTCTTTTTCTCTACCCGCTACCTTAAACATCACTCTCGTTGTTTCTTCATCGGCCTCTTTCCACTTTAGTGAGACTAATAAATTACGTAATTCTATATAATCCATCCCCACCGCAGAAACCAATTGTATTTGATCCATATCGGCTCTCCAATTGAATAACCAGTCCAATTATCCAGTAATCCTTCAACATACCATCACACTATTTTTCACCCATTGCTATTATTACCTCGAATATTATTACCACGAAACTTAATGGAATTAAAACTACGCCTCAAATTCTCCACCAATTGCCGCAACTGTGCTAAATTTCCTACCTCACCACCATAGCGCCAGCGCACATAAGCCTCAGAAACTTCCTCAATTACTTCCACTTCATCAACACCTAAATGTTGCCGCATATCTCGCGCGTATTCCAAAGGCGTTTGAGCTCGACGCTTAACAAATCCTTTCCTAGCTAAATCCTTCAACATTTCCTGATAGATTCCCTCCACTGGCGGCAATTTCTTCAACCAGCGGCGGTAACGCCAATTTCGCCAAGTTTGCCACAGCAACCAACCAATAAAACCACAACCAATTCCTACAATTAAACCCGTAAATAACCCAACCCAACCTTTAGAAAATAAGGCTAAAAACCAAGTAATTACCCCCACTAACCAGGCAACAACAAAACCAATAACTGTATTTAATAAACCCGTTACTGGTGTCGGCAACCAACCTGCCACCCACTTCCAAAAAGCTTGCAATGCACTAAAAGTTTGATTTTCTTCAATCGATTGTGGATAAAGCGGATATCCCGGAACTGGGTTAAACGGAAACCAGCCATACTTGGGAAAATACACCTCAGTCATTAAATAGGCATCAGTGTTTTTGACGATATACAAACCCGTAAACGGATTGAATTCTCCCGGATCGAAACCGCCAACTACTCGCGCCGGAATCCCAACCGATCGCAACATAATTGTCATCACGCTAGCAAAGTGGTCGGGATAGCCGCCAGTAATTTTAGTCCCCGCTGGACTGTCTTTATATCCAAATAGAAACGCCTCGACTAAATCTTCATCTTCCCGTAAAAAAGGCGGTTCTTTTTGCAGCTTGTAATTGGGATTTTGCTTTAAATATTGAGCCAAATACAAGGCTTTCTCATAAGCTGAATTAATCGGCTTATCAGAGGTAGCAACTCTAGTTCTGGCTGCCAATATTTCCTCAGTTACCCGCCGCACTTTATCTTTAATTTGCGGCGGCACTTGTAGATAATAATTCTGAATATTTTTAGGGTAATTAGTACCTGCTTTGCCTAACAAACTGCGATCGCGATAGGGAACCTCAGAAATCACAGTATAAGTCAGTCCCTCCCGCAATTCCAAAGGCGATCGCAATGTCCCCTCCAGGTCAACGGCTATATCCTGCGTCGGAAAGTAAAGTTCCTTCGGTTGAGCCAAGGCTGGGATCAAGTTAGGCATCTGAGAAACCATTGTATAAGTCTGAATCACCTCTCTGGTGCGGTTCAGAGTCCGCATCCAATTAAGATAAAATTGGTAAGACCAATAAGGTCGATTCAGAGTTAGGGTCTTGTCATTGCGGGAAATCTCCCAACCCTGACCAGTGTAGCGATCGAAGGCCAAGACTCGCCAAAAACCTGCGGCTTGCGATCGCACTCTCATCACCACCTGCGGTTTCATTTCCCCCCGCAAGTTTTGGTTAATTTTAGTATTAAAACCGTAATAAAAAGTATCGTTTAATTTCCCCGGCCCTTTCTCTGGATTGCGGCCGCTACCTCCCCCCGAACCTTCACTATTACCACCTCTAACATAACCAGGATTCGTAATACTGCGACCGTCAAATTGTCCTTGGTATTCAATGGGGGCACTCACTGGAAAAGTCCGCAACTGATAGCCAGGGAATCGAGGCAAAAATGCAAAAATACCCAATCCTAAGCCAACAATTACTAATAACAACAGCCCAAAACGCTTGGGAGATAAAGCCTCGCCAAATTCCCACAAGTTGCGCTTTTTGTCTTTTCCTTCTTCCTTCTTCCCTTTTACTACTTCCTTGAAAATTCCTAAACGCGATCGATAATCGAGCACCAAAGTCGGAATCGCGATCGCCAAAAATAGCAATAGTAACGGCGCAAAAGTCAACTCTTGGCTGAGAGTACCCGCCACTCCCAACAAAATCAGCCCAATCACCATCGAATAGCCTAAATCTTTGCGCTGCGGCAAGTCAAAACTGTGGAGCACTTGAAGTTGAATTAACAGCTTAGCCAGAATCAGGCGGGTGTCATTCAACTCTCCTAGCAAACTGAGGAGAAAGGCAAACAAAGCCAGCAACATTCCAATTGCCAGACAGAATTTAACAGGGATATTGCGATCGCGCCGACTAAACCAACTCCAAGTCGCGCCCACAATACTCAGAGGGACAGCCCAGAGGCTAATCGCCACATCTCCTTCCCCCACCCCAGCCGCCACATCCGTAGCGATAATCCCGACTGTCACCAGCGCTTGTACCAGTACCCGCAGCAGGATCGATTCCTCAGTTTTGGGCTTCGGCATCGTCTCAAGCCACTGCCAAAGCTGACTGAAAAAAGGTAAATTTCGCCGTTTGTCCGCAGTCATTGGCTAATTCTTAGTTAGTGTCTATTAAGAGTTTAGCTCAGAGCGGCAATCTCTGCATACTACGGTTGGGCGATCGCTTCTCTCAGAAACCGGGTTTCTTAGCTAACTCTTCATTAGTGACTATTAAGAGTTTAGATCGGGGTAGCAATTTTTTTTAATTTGGGTTAAATACTTCAGAAACCCTTAAATTTAGTTCTCTAAATCCGGGAGATAGCAGTAAATCATTATTGGTAAAACTACCTAGTTCTATATAAATATCTCCCCTAAGTTCTAAGACTAAAATAGTTTGAGTTTGCGGATCGACAATCCAGTATTCAGGAATACAACAATCCTGATATTGCCTTTTCTTAGCGATGTAGTCTCTATCTCTTTGTATTTCTCCGGGACTAACTACTTCAATAACTAAGATGGGAGGTGACATTGAAAGACGAATGGTATTGCGATTTGATAATTGTTGAATATGTTCTTCTCGAATGATAGTTAGATCGGGATAACGGTTTCTAGGTTCACCTCTGACTTCTAGTTCTAGTCCTTGTCCTCTAACCCGATCGGTTCCCAACATTAAAGCAAAAATCAAAAAGAGACGATTGGCGATTTGGACATTTAACCCTGACTCTGGAGGCATTTCAATTAATTCTCCATTAAATAATTCATATGCCCGCTCGGAATTATCATTGTATGCTAGGTATTCTTCAAAGGTTGTAAATCGAGGTTTAACTGTTAACATTAGATTTATTCCATACATAGACACTAAAGTCGCTACTACAACTTTGATGAAAGCCAATAATTATTTGCAATAACTATTGTAGGGCAGGCATAATGCCTGCCTTTCACTGACTTTTTGGAAGAAGTCTAACATATTTTCAGACTTAATTATTAACCCCCAAAGTCGGATAAACAGCAAACTTTAGAGGTTTATGTTCTTGATTTTGAAACCTAACTGTTAACGGGTAAGTCTTATTAGCTTGAAGCTCAAACAATTCCACACTCAAATAGCCAGAATTAGGCCGATGGGCTGCTGCTAATGCTTCCCCTGCTTTGAGTTCCACACTTCCCCCAGCAGGTAATTGGCACTCAACTCTAATAGAAGCTCTACTTTGCCTCTCCACAGATTGATATTCAGCAAGAAGAGTCAACACACCCGCACCCGTCAGCCATTGCCGTTCAATTGGCGGCTGATTTAGCGGACAAGTTAAAGTTAGAGAGCCCATAATTTCTCGCGCTGCTAATAGCGACAACACCATCTGTTGTTCTGGCGTAGCCTCTTCATAGCGGGGGAGTTGTTCGACATCAGAAAAACAGCGCACAGAACCTAATAAAACTAAGCGCGTCAAATCATTAAGAGTGTCATACTGTTGGGGAAACAGAGCTTTTTCTACAGCCTGCACCATTTTGGCCCCTTCTCGCAATCCTGATAATACGATCTCCTGACAAGGTTCTAGCAATTGAGCAAAAACCTTCTCTGTTAGAGGAATTGGAAATTTCCCCCACTTGAGATTTTGCAATTGAGCACTCCACAAGTGCAAGGGGGGAACCCATTCATCGGCAGCACCGTCTGGATAATCATATTCGTAGTCTTTAGCTTGTGTTTCCCAAGGGAACAGCGGCGGATTGCGGAGGATTTCGGCTTTCAGCCGCTCTTTCAATAATGTTTGAAAACGGTCTTGCACGGTCGGTATTTCTCCCAATTTAAGTGCTTGGCTTTCTGGATAGAGAAAGTCAATCTCTTCATCATCAAGTGGGTCTGGTTCATCCCACTCTAAATATTCCACCCTATTAATATCTTCTAAATCAATCGGCAGGTTGAGGTTTTCCTCTTCCTCTGAAGAACCGCTTGCCTTTGGCTTTTCTAGCAGCCAGTTGAGAAACTGACCCTCGAAAGCGTCTTCATTCTTATTCGTTCTGTTATTCATCAGTAGATGCCCCTTCTCCGGAACCTGAACGATTGCGTATTTCCCAGGCAAGCTCTAGTAACTTAAACCATCGCTTCTGTACCTGGGCCACCGTGCTACCGAGGGTTTGCGCGATCGCAGAATCTGACATACCCTGTTGCTTTAACCTTAGCAAACTCTCTTGCTCTGAGCCAATTTGTAACAGAAAACCATCCCACTGCTGCGGTGTTAACCCCAAATTCTTCTCTAGGTCAGATTCTAACCATTGGTGGACTAACTCCCACCTATGGGAGAGAGCAAATCTGAGCAAGTGATATTTAAACCTTTGCTGTAAATAGTCTCTCTGACGCGGAGTTAAACCTAAGATTGCCTCAATTTCATTAGTGGGCAAATCTTGCAAGCGCAGGGCGAAGTAGTCAGCGCAGTCTTTTTGGTTGCGCTCTTCCAAATAGGTCATCAATTCCTCAATTACAGCCTGTCGTAGGGAGTCTGACTCATCAGTTGAGTTGCCGCCTACCATCGCCTCCCGCACCCGCGTTACTGTTGCGTCGTTCCACGTAGAATCGGATTCTTGAGCCGCACCGTCAGCGGCCTGCTCCATATCTACGGAGGTTTCGTGGGGTTGTTGTTGGGAAAAGGTTTGCGATCGCAGTACGATCAGTTGTTGGCTCCTACCGCGCGATAAAGGAATCCGTCGCTTGCCAAACCTTTCCGCGAAAGCCATATACTCTGCCAACTCTAACCTAGTTCGAGGGCTATAGGTCGCTGGCAGTTGGGCCTCTCGCCGGAAAGCGTTCAAAGCTTCCAGGTAAAATCCCTGCAAAAAGTCTTTAATTAACTCCAGCCGCGCTTGATAGCTCGACTGCACCTGTGGAGGAGTAATGTAGCGGTAGACGATCGCACTTAAGGTACTGTGCAATTCTACCCGCCCAGGGCCAGAACCTAACTGATAATACTGGAGACACTGCTGTAAGCGGTGCTGAGCGAGAGTTATTGCCCAATGCTCCACCTCGCCGGAAGCTTGAATTCGCTTGCTTTCCGTGCAAATTCGAGTAACTTCTGCTGTTAAACGCTCTGCTACTTCCCGGCAATTCTGCTCAGAAGCACGAGTGGACTTTTGGAGTTCGTCCAACAGCAGTTGAAAGATTTTTTCCACGCTCTGGCAGATTTCCCGCATGATTGTTGATAGCTAATATTGACCCTAGCACATCCGTGCTATTTTAGATTTTGGAATTTAGATTAGAGGATAATGGTAGGTATTGCAGATTTTGATACGAACTCGCACTGCTCTGTAAGCCCTCTGTAAGCCCAATTCCCAATCCCAAATCTAAAATCGACTGATGGATTTAGACCAACAAATTCAAACACTGATTAACGAAGCCAGCCCTGATGGTACTACACCTCAGATTGTAGAAGCGATCGCGCCCGCTCTGAAATTGCTAGCTCAAGAGTTGCGCCATCTCCAATATTATATTCTGCAAACCCTTGATGGCAGTTGGGCCGTGACCACTTTAAGCAATCGTACCCAACCTACTTTGGAGAAACGGGTAATTTACGCTTTCCCTACTTCCAAGGATGCTTTAGCTTCCTCAACACCCTTAGATCCTCGGATTCGGGCAGTATCTATGCCCGTAACCCATATTTTATTTCAGATGCTAGCTTTAGAGACTATTGACAGCATTGTATTCTTTGAAACTTCGGGTCATCTGGAAGCCGGAAGTGAGGTAACGCGATCGCAAGTACAAAATTTAATTGGTGCATACTTACAACAATATCACCATCAGCAGTCAGCCCCTAAATCTAAGTTTAGCAATCTTCCTCCTGATATTGCTTGAATTGCTGACAGTTAACTGTTAACTGTTAACAGTTAACAGTTAACTGGTAAGTTGTGATATAATCTATCAATGAATTTTGAGTAAAATTAATAAACTATGACAATTTTACCTCAAATTGAAGAACTCGAAGACATTAAATACCCCAGTAGCGATGGCAAGCCGATGGCGGAAAGTGACATCACGCGATTTTATCTTACTTATAGCGTAGAAGCTCTAGAGATTTACTTCCAAAATCAGCCGGATGTCTATGTGTCGGGAAATTCGTTTATCTATTACGAACAAGGAAAGCCAGCCTCAGTTATCGCCCCTGATGTTTACGTAGTTTTGGGAGTAAGAAAACGCCAAAGACTATCTTATAAATTTTGGAAGGAAGGGGGAATTCCCCCAGCTTTTGTCTTGGAGATTACGTCATCCACTACCCAGGAAGAAGACCAAGAAATCAAACCGGAAATCTATCGTACTTTGGGAGTAAGGGAGTATTTTCAGTACGATCCTTCGGGAGATTATCTCAATCCGATCTTACAAGGCGTGCGTTTAGTAAATGGGCAATATGAACCAATACCAGCCAATATTAATTCTTTTGACAATTTGTGGCTTGTGAGTGAAGTATTGGGACTAGAGTTGCGGGTAATTTCTGGAGAATTGCGCTTTCGGAACCCGGAAACGGGAGAGTTTCTGCGGACTCATAGAGAGTTAGATCGATATCTAATACAAACTCAATCGGCTTTGCAAGAATCCGAGCAGGCGCGGGTGAAAGCGGAACAATCCTTAAGAAACATTGTACGCCAATTGTTAAATTCTGGATTGAATCTTGAACAAGTAGCACAGATGATTGAACGACCCTTAGATGAGGTCAGAATATTAGTTGGAGATTGAAATGGTCGATCGATCGCTCAGTTAACAGTTAACCGTTAACCGTTAACAATTACTCAAATTTAAGCTTGAGAAGCTTTCAAACGGGCAATGCTATCGGGAAAAATATCGATCGCCATTTTCTCATCTTCCCGCGCACTAAGCGATCGCCTGACTTCACCCAAATATAGCGGTACTGAAACCCCGGATTTTGGATGCAATATGGTGCGAACCCGGACGATCATCTGGTCTTTTCCCCGTCCTCCACGACCAAAAGAATATAAATCCCCCGCCGCTTGTCGCATAGTAGCTTCTAACTCAGATTCTCCTATGTTTGGTGAGACAGCAATCACTGTTTCTGCTCCCCCAGTATCGTAAACTAAAGTGTAGCGAACTGCCCCAGGAATTTCCGCGCGGGTATAGAGGGCTAAACTGAGGGCAAATATACCAATAGTAAGAAGGCCCATAAAGCTTGTAACGCCTACTAAGCGAAATCTAAAACCCCATTTCAAAATAAAAGCTAGGACTGTAATAACAGCAATAACTGCTGTAAGAATACCCATCCACTGGGTGTAAGTTAGAAGATCGGAATTTGGTGTCATTTTGTAATTAGGTAATGGGTAATTGCTAATTGCTAATTGCTAATTGCTATTGCTATTTTCTGCCAGTCAGTAGATAAGTTGTCATATCTCCTTTTCCTTTAACCGGGATCGTACCGCGCTCCTCAAATATATACTTATCGCACAATCGTTCATAAGTAGCAACCGTCACTTGAATTGCACCGGGGAGACCGTGAGATTCCATGCGGTTTGCAGTATTTACAGTATCACCCCACAGATCGTATGTGAACTTTTTAGTGCCAATTACTCCTGCTTCCACTGGCCCGGTGTTAATGCCGATGCGGATGCTGAGGGGTTGGCCGGCTTGAGCGGGCATTTGGGCAATTTTTGCCTGCATATCCAGGGCCATTTCTGCGATCGCTTCGGCATGATCCGCTTGAGGCGTTGGTAAACCCCCCACTACCATATAAGCGTCACCAATAGTTTTAATTTTTTCTAAGCCGTAGAACTCGGCTAACTGGTCAAAAGCCGAAAAAATTTGATTGAGCAACTCTACTAATTCCGCAGGCGACAGATGAGCTGAAAGCTTTGTAAAACCGACTAAATCGGCAAACATCACGGTTACGTCAGCGAAACTGTCAGCAATCGTGCTTTCTCCGCGTTTCAAGCGCTCGGCGATCGCGTAAGGCAAAATATTCAGTAGCAACCGCTCGGATTTTCCCTGTTCGTCAGCCAACTTCTGCAAATAGGCCTGTTCCTGATCTCGGAGTCGCTTCTTCTCCAAACAAGCACTGATCCGAGCTTTCAGCAACACGGGATTAAACGGCTTAGAAAGATAATCCTCCGCCCCTAACTCAATGCAGCGCACGATGCTGTCGATATCGTCTACCGCCGAAATCATAATTACGGGGATGTAGCGCAACTTATCATCCGCCTTCAAATGTTCGAGCACTTGATAGCCGTTCATTTGGGGCATCATAATATCGAGAAGCACCAAATCAAAAGGATGCGATCGCATCATCTCCAGAGCGAGGATGCCATCTTCCGCTACTTGGACTTTATGACCCTGCCGCTGGAGGCGGCGAGCAAGTAAGTCGCGGTTAACTTCATTGTCATCAACAACCAGCACATTACCCTCTTCAGGTTTCATCTCTCTTCCTCCCTGGAGAGTTCCGCTTTGTAATCAGCTTAGCGGTGAGAGGAAATCGAGGGCAGGGCTGATGCAGCATAGCTATAATCATCCTTTTTTTTGAAAAGCCTTATAGTATTTATACGATAAAAGAACTTTTTATAGGTCGCCTCAACTGTGGATGCTTTCTCATACCAAGCCTCTTACCGTTATAATCTATCATGACTTACCTAGTGTCGTCGCGCGCGGACTCGGACTGGCTGTCTCGAAACTCTTGTCAGTTAGTTCTCCTCTAAGTCTCGTGTATTTGGGCGATCGCATTTAATTGGGTGCAAAAATTTCTCTTAATAAGGTTCGCTTCGCTTAATCCCTGTGGGCTGAGTTTGGAAAAGTTGTTAACTATTGATTCTATGCAAGCATTGGCTCGATTTTTGAACCCAGAGCCTAAAATCCTAATCTTACCCAACCCCGGCGAATAGCGTGTAGCAATCTGTTCACTAACTGCTGAGCTTCTTCATCAAAAGAGGAGCTGACGATCGCTTCCTTTAACATCCGGCGATCGCTCTGGGTCAAAACGCCTTTGCAGCTAGCGCTGGCAAGGATAGCATTTAAAGTATAGGTGACATTGGTAGACATGGAAGTATTTTAAATTCGACCCTTCAATCATCATTGGAAATACTGAGACTTGATGTGAGGGCTGTCGTCTAGGCGCGTGATTATTTTAAGGTGAGAGTGTGATCTGTAGTTGCAACTGAGGGCGATCGCTACACCAACTCTTAAGTAGAAGGTAGAAGGTAGAAAAATTTAGTTATCTAGGAGAGAAGGAAGAATGTTTATACAGTCAGCTTTTTAGCCATCCTTATCTTATGGTTAATTAGGTGGATTTACTTATCATGTCCGGCAAATTACTTCCGATCTGTCATTGCGAGCAAAGCGAAGCAATCACCTAGTCTCTGCGATTGCTTCGGGATTGCTTCGCTGGGCTCGCAATGACAAGCATTTAACCGGATATGATATCAGTCTTGGGTTACTATAATCGCAGCCTCCTCTTACTAAGAGCTTGTCATTTCTGCAAGAATATTCCGCATATTGTCGCTAGCATATCCAACTTCTAGCTGAGATTTATCTTGCAAATCTGATGCAAGTTTTTCCAGAATATTTAGCGCTTCAGAAGAGCCTGTAGTTTGCATAAATAGAGCTTGCAAGTGATTTTTAACCATGCTGAGAATAGAACGAGTTGGATAACTTTTTCCACCTTTACCTTTGACTATTGCTTTACCGAAATAATGCGTTTTTAACAACCGCATTTTTTCGGTTCCCTGAATCTTAACCGCTTCCAATATCTCGTTTCGTAATTGCTCGACTAAATCCTCAGTTACATACTTCATAATCAAAGGCTGAAGCGTAAAAAGTATTTCTCCTCCTTCATTTATTTTTTCTATTAGCGACCTACGACCTAAAGATTCCAGATTTTTAAGCAAATCCGAAAGAGATGACTTAACTAAAATATCATCTCGCAATTTCGCTAGCGAAACTGGATTTTGAGTAATAGCAAGCCAGTAAATAATCTCGGCTTCAGAAGGAGACAGCCGCTCGAATTGCTGAGTAAGCAAATTGGTAAGATGATCTTCAATAAATAGCCCTGTAGCCTCCAAAAATTTGGAAATATTACCTTCAAAGAAATCTTGAATCGTTGCTGCCACAATTTTAAAAGCTAAGAGATTACCTCCGTAGCGACTGATTAACACTTTCCACTCTTTGTCTTTAGCAGATAAGCCTTTTTCAGTGAAGATTTCGCGTGCAATTTCCTCGGAAACTGAAGGTTTTAGCGACTTGACTTTTTCTCCAGAAATTAAAGCAAGTTCTGTGGGTTCTTCAGAACTGAGTAGCATTAAACAGCTATTGTGGTTAACTTCTCCTAGTCGCGCAATCAGTTCTCGATAACCTTCTAGTCCGGGTCGATAGCGCCCAGCTAATTCTCCAGGGCTGAGAACCATCTCGAAATCATCTAAAATCAGCAGACAGCGATGCTTGCGGAAATATTCAACTAACCGGGAAATTCTGGCGTTTACATCTAGTGGCAAATCTGCTTTTTGTTGGGGAGAGAAAATGGAAATTAAGCTAGCTAGAAGGTCTTGCACAGATGGACAGGCTCGTAGCGATCGCCAAATGATAAAATCAAACTCATCCTGTACAAGTTTAGCCGCCTTCACTGCCAGAGTTGTTTTGCCAGTGCCTCCCAAACCCAGCAGTGCCACCAAGCGACAGCCATCTGATAAAATCCATTGCTTTAAGGCTGCTAATTCCTCAGTGCGGCCGTAGAACACCGAAACGTCGGGGGCCTCACCCCAATCTTGATGATGGTGCGCGATCGCCACTGCCGAGGCCATTACTCTACCCGCCGGAATGAAATCCCCCGAACCCTGACCAGCTTGGTATAAAAATAGTAGTTGATGCCTTAATTCTGCCAACTTCCCAGGGCCATTCCCCCCGATTTTAAATTTTTTGTAGACCTCGCCGAGTCTTTTGCGGACGGCGATATCACTGATACCCAATTTAGTTGCGATCGCGGCTGTCGGCTGACCGTCCAAGGCCATAAACACCGTCTCCAGCTCAGCATCAGTCACGCTGCGTTCTTTTGTTATTGCTTGCACAAAGTCTTGAGGAATCTGAGTAGTCAAGGTAGGAATCTCGCTTTTGCTAATCTTCTAATTTTTATTATATTCTGTGAGTATTAGCTAGCAAACCCTTGATCTGACTAATGTTCAGCTTGCTTTTTAGTTTTATTTATCTATATCTCACTTATTCATTGTGAGTAGCAAATAACACAAGCTGTACTTAGTTAATTGTTAATTGTTAGTGGTTAGTGGTTAGTAGTGTTAGTAGTTTATATAGCAGTCGCCAAGGCGATTAAGACGTTCTGAGTTCCATCAAACTCGCTGATTGTATTACCTTATTCCCCTTATTCCCCTTATTCCCCTAGCCCCTAGTCCCTAGCCCCTAGCCCCTAGATGAGGATAGATATCCGTAACATTGCCATCTGGGAGGTAACAAACCCCCCAGAGGGCGCGTTACGTAAAACAACTAACAACTAACCACTAACTTACCGCTCTTGACAATAGGTTTCGTAAACCCCGTCCAGAAGTAAATTAAGAGCACAAGCCGCATTTGATGCTGCTGACAACGCTTTTTCTTTTTGTTCCTCTGTCTGGCAAAGTTCTAAAAGTGCTTCCCGCGTCGCCTGAGAGTGAAACTCATCAGCCTGCTCGTGGACTGTAAAAAATGAAAGCGCGTTTTCAGAATCAATGCCATAAAATTGCTTTAGACCTGCTATTTTTGTCGTAGCAACTTCAGGCACTTGCGATTCATAAGCATAGAGTGCAGCCAAGCCAACAGCCGGTTCTTCACTGCGGGCTAATTCCTTAAGAATGCGGACAGATTCACGAGTTTTTTCAAGGTATTGGCGTTCTAAAACTGCTTTCCTCTCTACACCTAAACCTTCAGCAAATCGCAACCACAACTCAGGGTGATGTGTAGAACCTCGTTCCTCTTCAATCAGATTTTCGAGCAGCATTTGGCGAATTTTGATATCATCGCAGGCTGCGTGAGTTGCACTGACATAGGTGGGAAAATTATGGACTTGCAGGTAATATTCCTGTGCATACTCTTGCAACATTGCTAAGGATAGTTTACCTTCATTCCACATTTGGTAAAATGGATGTTTAAGCAAATTGTGCGTCTCAATCGTACCGTTGAGTTGTTCGAGAAATTGTTGTTCTGTCATCGTCATGGTATTGTTTGACAATTGTGGGTTAAAAAGCATCTTATATCAAATTTGGATGTTGTCAATAGGACTTACTCACAACTAACGTAATGCCACCCTCTGGGCGGTAAGGATAACGCCCAGAGGGGGCGTTACAAACAATAATATAAACAAGTTTTTACCTAGTAGATTTTTCTCAAAAATTTTGTAATATCTTTAAAATTCGCTCCCGCAACTGTTTGAGCATACTATATTCAGTTAAATTGTCTTGTTGAGAATCGCAGGAAGCGATCGCCTGGGATACCTCAGACAACATCTCAAACACCAGGGGCACACCCAATTGTAACTCCTCCATAATTTCTCGCTGAGCAAATATATCTTGAGGCTTTCCTTCAAGAATTAACCGCCCTTTATCAACTACAAAAATCCAATCTGCCCAGCGATAAACTAAATCTAGATCGTGACTTGCCATTAATATTGTTGTCCCGGAATTGTGAATTTTTTCTAAGGCAATCATTAACTGGCGCGTATGAAGCCGATCTAAATAGGCTGTGGGTTCATCTAACAATAATAATTCTGGTTCTAATACCATAACATCAGCCAGAGAAACCCTTTTTTTTTGCCCCAAACTTAAATGGTGAACTGGTTGTGTTGCCAGTTCCGAAAGTCCAAATTGCATCAGCACTCGCTCTACTCTTTCTGCAATTTCCTTTGCTGGTATTCCCAAATTGCACAAACCATAAGAAATATCTTCTTCTACAGTTAAAGCCACTAATTGTTGTTCGGGATTTTGAAAGACTAAACCCACCTTTTGTCGCAAACTCATTAGATAATTACGGCTGTAATCAATCTGTTTTCCTTGCCAATAAACCTTTCCTTGCTGAGGCTTATACAAACCATTGGCCAACAAAAACATAGTTGTTTTACCACAGCCATTTTGACCAATAATAGCACTTTTTTTTCCTGGTCGTAAGCGCAAGCTTAGCCCATTTAAAGCTGATTTTTTACTACCTAAATAGGTATAGTGTGCGTCTTCAATTTCTAGCAAATATTGTGACATTAGTCAAGCATTCCAGTCCTATTAATACTCCACAACCTATAATCGCTTCTAAGGCATATCGCTGTGAATAGCAATAGCGACGCGAATGCCATACTCGCAACTCCCCCGTAAATCCCCGCGCCTCTAATCCCAGGGAAAATTGATGATAATGTAGCATTGTTCTGTGAAATAATTGCCCGACAAGTAAACTTAGACTATTGATAGAAGTCCGCCAAGTTCGATATCCAGCACGAGATTGTTGTGCAATCCATAACTCCTGCGTTGCTGACAATAAAGTAAAAATAAATCGATACATTAACAGCAGCAATTCAGTTAGAATAGCAGGCAATCCTAGACGACGCAATGTCTGCAATATTGCTGCAAAGGGAACGGTTAATAGCAGAAAATACATACAGCAAACAGAGGAGAGAGAGCGTGAAAAAATCGTTAATGCTAATTCGCTACCATTGCGGCTGATGTAAAAGTAATTTGACCCTAAAGTCATCCCCTGTAAAGCATCTGTTTGAATTAAAGATATATGAGCAACAGAAACTCCATTGATTGCTATTGCTGGTAAACTGGTTAGCCAAAATAATGCTGCTAGATAGAGCATTCGCCAGTAAATTTCTGGAGGTGTTCTAGCATAAATTATTGTCCAAATACTCATCCAGATGATAATTAAACCTTGTACTGGGGGATGGGCAAATAAGGCAATAGTTAAGACTACGATCGCAAATATCAATTTTTGTTCTGGCGGCAAATTAGATAAACTATTCGTGTAAGCCAGAGTGTCTAACTTGAGACTCATAAATCTATTGACAATAATTTAAGAAACCGCCAAGATGGCGGCGTTACCGATGCTTATTCAAGCTTTATCTTTCATTTTTGCTTGTTTTTTTACTTCTGTTCGCCCTCGATATAAACCAATTACATAGCCAATTACTCCCGCACCTAAAGCTGCTTGAGATGAAAATAATAAGCTTTCAATTTCACCACTAGATGGCTCAATTACTGATTGAAACCAGGGTTTATAATCAGGGTTAATTTCAGCAATCGCTTCCTCAGCTTGACCATCAGCACCGCTAAATTCAGCATTTCGGAGAGATATTACAGGTATTACAGCTAAAAGCAATACTCCTGTTAGTAACAGCCAGTTATTCCATCCTTGATTAGTCTTATTCACTCTTATGATTCTCCTTTGATTAATTGCAACTGTTTCAATTCTTCAGAATTGTAAGATTGCAGCCAGTTCCACACTAAAACAGTCAGCAATCCTTCACTAATTGCTAAAGGAATTTGAGTTAGGGCAAAAATGCTAGCAAACTTGATGAATGATGCCATAAAGCCGCCCACAGGAGCGGGGAAAGCTAAGGCTAATTGTACAGAAGTAATCAGATAAGTGAGCAAATCTGCAAAGGCTGCTGAGATAAAGATTGCCATTGTTTGTTTGCCACTTAATCGCATGATAATATGGTACAACCAGTAAGCAGCAAATGGCCCTGCGATCGCCATTGAGAAGGCATTAGCTCCTAAAGTTGTTAAGCCGCCGTGAGCTAATAGTAAAGCTTGAAATAGAAGCACTAAGCTACCCAAAACTGACATCGCTAAAGGGCCAAATAATACTGCTCCTAATCCAGTCCCCGTAGGATGGGAACAACTACCAGTAACGGAAGGAATTTTGAGGGCTGAGAGGACGAAAGTAA
Organism: Kamptonema formosum PCC 6407; assembly: GCF_000332155.1. GTDB lineage: Bacteria > Cyanobacteriota > Cyanobacteriia > Cyanobacteriales > Microcoleaceae > Kamptonema > Kamptonema formosum. Next base: position 938,774 of record NZ_KB235898.1, read on the forward strand.
AAGCACCTGCTAGGGCAATAAGTAATTTTAATTGTGGATTTTCTTGAGTTATTCTCTGAATCGATCTTAGTCCTAAGATAAAGAAAGGAATAAAAATAATCCACCAAAAAATTGCCCATTGCACGGGTAAGAAGCCTTCCATAATGTGCATGGCGTAAGCTGGTGGCGTTTGACCTATGATTAGGTGAAAGCTCAAGCCTGCCATTAGTATTAGTTGCCAAAGTTGCTGCTTTTTTTTCATTTCCAGATTATTTAAGAAGGAAGAGGGAAGAGGGAAGAAGGAAGAAGGAAGAAGGAAGAAGGAAGAAGAAGAAGAAGAGGGAAGAGGGAAGAGGAAATGGTTTTTTAGTCTCCTAGCTTATTGATTGTGGTAACAATTAATCGAGATAGTTCATCTACTTCTTTAAAAACTGGGGAGATTTTTTGTGGAGGGGCTAACGCCACCCGTTCAGCAATAACTAAATGAGTATCTAATTCTCGCAATGACCCCAGAGCTATTTGTAGATATCGAACATACTCTTTCCTACTAACACGACCATATCCCTCGGCAATATTAGCAGGTATGGAGACAGATGCACGACGAATTTGACTGGTTAAACCATAAACTTCTGATGGATGAAAGAACTTGGTTAAATCGTAGCAAAGCTCACATAGATAAATTCCTCGTTGCCATTGCTCCCTATGACTCATAAAACCTCCTTCCTTCTTCCTTCTTCCTTCTTCCTTCTTCCTTCTTCCTTAATTACAACCAATCTTCCTCATCATCATCCCAATCATCACTTTGATAAGGTCGTGATATCCGAGAAGTACCGACGCGCTCAGAAGGCCGACTAACTTTCCTAGAACTAGGCATATAAGGCTCTTCACTTCTGCGTTTATCCCCGGAAATAGTGCGGCGCACTGACTCGAAGAAATCATCATCATCTTCATCGCGACCGTAAGCTGCAACTTCCCGACTTAGATCGTACAGCGCATCCTGTAAATCCGATCCAACTTGGTCAACTCCCCGCTCATCATTGCGTTCTAAACTGTCGCGTAATTCCCGAATTAAATTTTCAATTCGTTGGCGATTTCTCTGGGCAAATTGCATTCCTCTATCGAGCGCTACCTCTCGTAATTGTCGCTCCGCTTGATAAGCTAAAGCTTCGGAACGATTACGTTTTTCTACCTTTTCACGCTGCAATTTATCAGCTTGAGCAAATTGTTCTGCATCTCGGATCATGAGGCTAACTTCTTGTTGCGTCAGCGTGGAAGCGCCCTGAATTGTAATGCTCTGCTCGCGCCCTGTAGTCCTATCCATTGCTGTCACTAATAGCATACCATTAGCATCAATATCAAAGGATACTTGAACTTGTGGGATACCGCGCGGTGCAGGGGGGATTCCTGTCAATTTAAACCGACCCAAAGACTTATTATCTGCCGCTAATTCTCTTTCACCTTGGAGGATGTGAACTTCCACCAAAGTTTGATTGTTTTCAGAGGTGGAAAAGATGTCAGAGCGCCGCACGGGAATAGTCGTATTGCGCGGAATCAATTTTTTCATCACCCCACCAATGGTTTCCAATCCTAACGATAGAGGGGTGACATCTAAGAGGAGTATGTCGCGTACATCCCCAGCTAAAATCCCCGCTTGAATTGCTGCTCCTACGGCGACAACTTCATCGGGGTTAACATTTTGATTGGGTTCTTTATCAATCAAACTGCGGACTAGCTGCTGTACTAAAGGAATGCGAGTAGAACCCCCGACTAGCACAATTTCGTCAATTCTAGAAGGGTTGAGATTGGCATCTGTCAAAGCTTGCTTTACGGGGCGACGCAAGCGCTGAATTAAGTCACCACATAACCCCTCAAACTGACCGCGAGTTAGTCTTGTTTCAAAATGCAAGGGGCCATCTTCATTGGCATCAATAAAAGGTAAGTTGATGTCAGTAACCCCAACTCCCGACAGTTCAATTTTGGCTTTTTCCGCCGCTTCTGTTAGCCGCTGGAGCGATTGGCGGTTGCGCCGCAAATCAACTCCTTCTTTTTCTAAAAATTGTTCTGCCATCCAGTCAACAATTTTTTGGTCAAAATCGTTGCCGCCCAATTGCGTATCGCCGCTAGTTGCTTTCACCTCAAATACGCCATCACCAACTTCTAAGATTGATACATCAAAAGTACCGCCTCCTAAGTCAAATACCAGGATAGTTTGACTTTCGCGCCTCTCTAATCCGTAGGCTAAAGATGCAGCCGTTGGCTCATTTAAAATTCGCTTGACATCAAGTCCAGCAATTCGTCCTGCGTCCCGCGTTGCTTGGCGCTGGGAATCGTTGAAATAAGCGGGTACAGTAATTACAGCCCCGGTCACTTCTTGACCCAGATAGCGACTAGCTTCCTCTGCCAACTTCCGCAATACCATTGCTGAAATTTCCTCTGGGGCAAAGTCTTTTTTAAGGCGAGGACACTTGATTTTTATATTACCGTTCTCCTCGCGGCGAACTGTGTAGGGGACTCGTTTCGATTCTGGAGTCAATTCGCCGTATTTGCGCCCAATAAACCGTTTGACGGCGTAAAAGGTGTTTTGGGGATTGAGTACCGCTTGTCGCCGCGCCATCTGCCCGACAACGCGCTCTCCTTCCTTTGTGAAAGCAACTACCGAGGGTGTCGTCCGCATCCCTTCTGCATTGGCAATCACCACCGGTTTACCGCCTTCCATAACGGCTACTACTGAATTTGTTGTCCCAAGGTCGATGCCAACTACTTTGCCCATGCCTTAGTTATCTCCTCTGGCGTTCTCTTTAGCTTTTTAATATAAGCTTTAACGGATTGTTGCATTCATTGTATCGCGTCTCTATCACTGAGTCAGAGATAGCGGCCTTCCCTGCGGCTGAGGACGCTGGTGGTGGGGTTGGCTGGCAATCAGGTTTTCGCCTTTGCAGAAACTTCCTAAAAGTTGTCACAAACTGCATCAGGTAAATGGTTAGTAATACCAATCGCGCTCAAAATATAGTTGCCAGGATGCTAAAGAGGTTAGTCACACTAATAGGACTTACGCAGGGAGTCCCAGAAACCGGGTTTTTGAGAGAATCTGTAAGTAACAGTGAAGTATTTTCGTTAAAAAACCCGGTTTCTTTAGTTGGGTGCGTAAGTCCTGACTAATTCCATTATCTCTTGATAATTTTTAGATTTAGTTGCTACAGGCGCAGAGCGAGCTGATAAGAATTGCTCGCTCCCCGCTTTTTTTGCTTCTTAACTGTTCTATAACCAGTTTTTAGGCAATAGGAACAGTTGACTTCACTGACTCACGCTCGTGTAAGTGCTTAAACAACATTCCTAACCTGAGATATTGCTGTTGCCAATCTTCGCCAAAACGCAAACTGTAGTATCCAAGTGCTGATACTGTTGCCACATCAACAGCAGTGAAAGTTTCACCTAATAGATAAGTAGAGGCAACTAATTGTTTATCCAAGACTGGTAATAACCGATCTATGGCTGCTTGACACTTAGCTTGAGCGGCAGAGTCAGCACGATCGCCTTTCTGTTTTTGATACCACAAACCAACTGCATTGTCAGCCAAAGTATCTGCTAATTCTTCCCACTGGCGACACTGAAGCCGGGCTTTCTTTTCGTGAGGATAAAAACTAGGCTCAGGATAAGTTTCGTCTAAATACTCTAAAATCAGTGTCGAATCCCAAACTGTCGTACCATCTTCATCTACTAATACAGGCACTTTGCCAATGGGAGAAATACTGACAAATTCAGGGGATTTGTTAGCAATATCGGTGGCGATGAGTTCCACAGGCAAATTTTTCTCATCTAACAAAATCCTTACTTTTCGGGCGTAGGGTGAGCGCTGAGCATAATACAAAGTTCGAGTCATAATTTGGGATTACTTATTCAAGTGAAAACCAGTATATACTGTTTCTCCGGCTACGAATCGCTTACCTCTTGATTGATTTGCTGCAAAATCTGCTCAATGCGGTTAGCTTGCCTAACTTTCCCTTGCTTGATAAATAAATCCCTGGCTTTCGTCAAATTAGCTACAGCTTCCTGTTGATTTTCTTTCTGTCCTTGCTGTAACAATGCCATACCTAAATTATTCAAAGCATCTGCATATTCACCATTAATTTTAATCGCTTGCCGCCAGACAGTAATTGCTTCATCCAACTGACTTTTATTAGCCAAAGCAACGGCTAAGTCGTTATGAGCTTTAGCGTGTTGGGGATTGCGTTCAATTGCTTGTCGATATTGAGCGATCGCATCGTCTATCTTGTCCTGGCTTGATAGAACTGCCCCTAACTTATAGTAAGCCTCTGCCTGCTTAGGAAATCGCACAATTAACTGCCGGAAAAGAGCCTCTGCATTAGCGACGTTACCTTGGCCGTAGAGGTCATTTGCCATTCTCAAGCCGAAAGTATATCCCTTACCAATGACTTCGCACTTCTTAGAGGCATTAGCTGCTTGTTTGCATATTTTTACCTCGTCTCTGTCCATTTCATAAAATATTACCTCGCGAGCGGGCTGACCGCGCCTCGGTACGGTGTTTTGCGCGAGTTGCAAACTACCAGGCTTAGAGGAAGCGGGTGTGGCGATCGCAACAGCCGATATTTCCACCCCAGCCAAAATACTCAGGGCAATCCCAGTAAAATTGATAAGTGAGGCAACGCCCTTGTTGTTTTTCATCATTTGTGGTAATAAAAAGTGAATATTTTAGAGCCTGAGCAAACTACCCTACCCTACTAGAAGCCAATTAGGGAGATATTCTAGCACTGGGTGAGAGATTTATCGCTAGGGGCTAGGGGCTAGGGGCTAGGGGCTAGGGGAAGCGTGAAAGAAGAGGAAGAAGGGAATAGCATCAGCAAGTTTGGTGGAACTCAGAACGTCTTAACCGCCTTGGCGGTTAATATACAGAGCGATTAGCTAAAGGAATTACTCAAATTTTCTTGCGTCCAAATCCGCTGCGGCCGGTTTTAAACCCAACTTCAAAGTTCTACAATGAAATCTATCCAGTCATCCCCTCAAGTCCGTGACCACAACTCCCCTACGTCCTTCTACTGAAACCTCTGTACAGCGCCCTGACTCTCTGGGGCGATTTGGCAAATTCGGCGGTAAGTATGTCCCCGAAACCCTTATGCCTGCCCTATTTGAGCTAGAGGCAGCTTTCGAGCAATACCGCAATGACCCAGATTTTCAACAAGAATTACAACAACTGCTTAAGGATTATGTCGGACGACCAAGCCCTTTATATTTCGCCGAACGCCTGACAGCCCACTATACCAAACCCGATGGCTCTGGCCCGCAAATTTATCTCAAGCGTGAAGACTTAAACCACACCGGAGCTCACAAAATTAATAATGCTCTAGCTCAAGCGCTATTAGCAAAGAGAATGGGTAAACAGCGCGTGATTGCGGAAACGGGAGCGGGTCAGCATGGTGTGGCTACTGCCACTGTATGCGCTCGCTTTGGCTTGGAGTGCGTCGTCTACATGGGCGTTCACGACATGGAACGACAAGCTTTGAACGTATTTAGAATGCGGCTGATGGGGGCCGAAGTGCGTCCAGTGGCGGCGGGTACGGGAACCCTCAAGGATGCAACTTCCGAAGCAATCCGGGACTGGGTAACGAATGTGGAGACAACTCATTATATTCTCGGCTCGGTGGCGGGGCCTCACCCTTACCCGATGATGGTACGGGATTTTCACGCAATTATTGGTCAAGAAACGCGCTCTCAATGTTTGGAAAAATGGGGCGGTTTGCCTGATATTCTGTTGGCTTGTGTTGGTGGCGGCTCTAATGCGATGGGGCTCTTTCACGAGTTTGTCAATGAAGAAACAGTAAGGTTAATCGGTGTCGAGGCTGCCGGTGAAGGGGTTGATACGGAAAAACACGCGGCTACTTTGACAAAAGGAAGAGTTGGGGTATTGCACGGGGCGATGAGTTATTTGCTGCAAGATGAGGAGGGTCAAGTAATTGAGCCTCACTCGATTAGTGCGGGGTTGGATTATCCGGGAGTGGGGCCAGAACACAGCTTTTTGAAGGATATTGGTAGAGCGGAATATTACAGCGTCACTGATGATGAAGCTGTGGCAGCATTTCAGCGGCTTTCTCAGTTAGAGGGGATTATTCCGGCTTTGGAAACGGCCCATGCGATCGCCTATTTGGAAACTCTCAGTCCGCAGTTAAGTGGTAGCCCCCGAATTGTGCTTAATTGTTCTGGGCGGGGGGATAAAGACGTTCAGACTGTTGCCAAATTTCTCAACCCATCGAAGGATTAGCAATGCGGTTCGGGGCGGTAATAATATTAATTGTCACCGCCTCGATTAAATGAAGTGCTAATTATGTCAAAAATATTCGGTCGCTTGAGTTTGGGAGTGTTATTGTTGGTGGCTGGATGCGATATTCAAAATCTGGCAGACAAAATATCAGCTTTGCCTGCGACACCTGTGGCGACACCGACTTCTGAAATGTTAAGTCCAACTGCTTTGGAAAAGTCAGTTCACGAACAAGTGAATAAATATCGCGTATCTCAGAATTTGCCGCCTTTAACTCTCGATCCGCGTATTATTGAACAGGCAAGGATTCACAGTCAAAATATGGCGAGTGGGAAGGTTCCTTTTAGTCATAACGGATTTGAGGAACGAGTTGATGCGATTGGAAAGTCGATTTCCTATCGGGGAGCTTCGGAAAATGTTGCTTATAATTTAGGGTTTCAGGAACCAGATCGCAATGCTGTTGAAGGCTGGATTAATAGTCCTGGCCATCGTAAAAACATGGAAGGAAATTATAATTTGACTGGTATTGGTATTGCCAAAAATGCGAAAGGAGAATACTATTTTACTCAGGTTTTTATTCGGAGTTAATTGTTAGTTGTTAGTTGTTATCTAGATAGAGTAATACTAATCCCTGCTTTTCTCCAACTATAACAGAAATAGTTCATACTATAAATTGCAGTTGCACTCAAATTAATGAATCCTCAAAATTTAAGAAATTGGGAAAGCTAATTGCTGCTACTGTACCTCATACAAAATCCGGGTTAGTCATCCCCCTGACGGGGTGACAACCCCGTCAAAAGCCTTACCTATAGCGCTTTGAGACGTTTTGTGGTAAAAAAAAATGGGCGATCGTTCTCAACAACCCCCAGAATAATTAAATGCTTCCTTTATTTTACCAAAATTGCTTGTCAAGTCAACTCAAAAAAACTGAATACTTAACTCTTGCAATTGTTGTCTGCCTTTTACAAATACACAAACAGGTCAGTATTGAGAGACTAGCTACTGTTTGGTCATATCCTGTACTCTTTGAGAGTCGGAGGCGCAATCTTCAAAGATTTTTTAAGTTGCCAGTCTTGCGAATTGAAACCATCTGGTTTCCCTTGGTGAAATACATCTTGAACACGGCTTTTAAAAATCAGTCTGTGTTGATGCTAGCTATCGACCGCACTCAATGGCGACACAATAATTTATTTTTTATTAGTCTAATTTGGTCGCAAAGGGCTATTCCTTTATACTGGGAAATACTCCCCAAAAGAGGCAGTACGAATATTCAAGAACAACAAAATTTAATTACACCTGTTTTGGTCTTGCTACAAGATTATCAAATAATTATTCTAGGAGACAGAGAATTTGGTTCTGTCAAGCTGGCGCAATGGCTCTATGACGTAGGTGTCAAGTTTGTATTAAGAGTTAAACAAGAACGATACATACAATCTGAAAAAGAAGAATATCAACGTCTAAGCGAGTTAGGACTAATACCAGGGACAGGCTTTTATAGAAGCGGGGTTAAAGTTACTAAGCAAAAAGGTTTTGGCAAATTTGATGTGGCAGGTTATTGGAAAAGAAAATACAAAACTAACGGGGCTTCTGAAGGTTGGTTTCTGCTGACCAATGTAGGTAGTTTAAAATTGGCGATCGCGAGTTTTAAATGTCGGAGTGGAATAGAGGCTATGTTTAAAGACTGTAAGACAGGAGGCTATAATTTGGAAAATAGTCATGCCTGTTATGACCGCTTAAAGTCTTTAATTTTATTAATCGCGATCGCATACACTTGTGCAATTATTCAAGGTCATACAATCAAACAGATGGGGATTCAAAAATATGTGGGTCGGGTGCAGGAATTAGGGCGATCGATACGTCGTCATAGCAACTTTTGGATAGGTTTATATGGTGAATGTTGGGTGACAGGAAGTGAAGTTTGCCAAGATTTAGTAACTGAATTAATGAGGATTAGAAGTAATAAGCGACCATTTTTCAAGAAGGGGATAAGGGCTAGAACCTTGATTCTATCTACTCTTTGACGGGGTTGTCACCCCGTCAGGTCATCCCCTTTATTAGTAATTCTATCGTCATTGTTCGCTGTGCTCCGAAATCGCAGAGATTAAGCGATTTCGGAGCACAGCGAACAATGACAATAAAGGGGTAATCGCGATGATGTCACTCTCGGTAGATAATTTTCTGGAACGAATGGTTTTTCAGGCTTTCGCGTTGCGAAGCCTAAATTATTGAGAATAGCCAAAATCCAGCGATCGCAACCCGAAACCATTTTTCTCTGCTCAAAGTGACATCATCGGGATAACCCACAAAGCAAGTTTATAGGCTAAATCCCTGCGTTTAGACCAAAATACAACGCCAGGTATTGAAGCACAGCTTCTTCATGACCTTGGAGTTCAGGAAAATAGGTCGCGATCGCACTCCGTACAGCATCTGCAAAAGTCACAAAGTCTTGAGTCTTAGTCTGCACAAAGGGTTCAAGCTTCTTGATCAACTCCCAATTACTCTCAATATTAGCCGCCCGAATCGCCTTTTCCAGGGGGGGAGCATTTGGGGCCGCAATCTCCGGTAAAATGCGACTGACAAAGGTGACACGGTGAAACACCCGCCAACAGGAGGGCTTTTTCTCACCTTGGTTAGCTTGACGCAGCGCGATCGCATTAGGATCGCTACTTTGTTCCAACCAAATCGGGTCTACCACTTTGCCAAAAAAGTCCTCAAAGTTTTCCGTTGTCGGTTCAAAATAGAAGGTCATAAAGCGGTAAGCATCCACTTTCCCCGGTTGTTTAATGGGATTCCCCTGGGAATCGTAAACTCCCAGTTCTTCGGGATGGTACAGTCCGTAATACTTCGCTTTCAGAGCTTCCGTATTGGCATAAAGTTGAATATCCCGCTCGACATCCACTTCCACTTCCAACGCAAAAGACTTCTCTGTATCCCGTCCCTTCGTTTTCGTCGTCGCCAAATGACCGCCAAACATGGCATCCAATTCAAAGCCAACGGATAACATACCGACGCTCAGCGAAAAATCTAATCCACCGCCAGCCATACCTTGGAAGGAATAGAAACCCGTTGTCGTTTCTGTGGTAGCTTCCATCACGTCCGTAGACTCAGAGAAAAAGCCTCCATCCGCAGTCCAAACATAGGTATTCACTAAATTCCGACTCGCTATCTGTTTTCCACGCAATTCGTCCAAAGAACCCGTTGCTTGATAGCTCACATTCTGGAAAGTTGAATACTGATCGTAATAGGTTGCTAACTCCTGCCGTTGTCGCTCAATACGTTTTTTGAGACTATAGGCTTCAATAGGCTTAAAGTAACTCCATTGTCCATAATTCGCCGCATTGGGATAGTGCGGATCGACTTGCACGCTGCCATCTTCCTTCAAGCCAACTTTCCCATCCAGAGTTCCCTGTTTTGTATAATTAGGATTAAGCGGGAAGGTAATAATATTCCAATCTTTGGGGATATCTGGATTGGGTAAGAACCGATAGGATACCAAGGCATTATTATGGGCCAACCGCAGGGCAAACACATCCATTGTATCCGACTGGACTAAGGCTAACCCCACATTCGCAGGAATATAGCGACGACCCACATAGGAGTTAATTTCTGAGCCAATTTTCTCCCAAGCTCCCCAGGTTTGCAAACGGCTTACTTTGGTTGTGTTATAGCCATAACTCACACTGGCTTCAGCTATCGTGCCTTGAGAAGAACTAAAAGCCGTTTTTAACCGCGCGCCTCCCTCCAGTTCCAGAACCTTTTTCTCGACACCCAAACCCACACTGACTTCATCTGATAAACCCACAGAGGCTTGCATCTCAATGGACATATCAAAACCACTTTCTTTAGAAGACGAGTAAACATACTGGACGCTATCTGACTCGACTAATTGAATCGCCGTGCCATCATAGGGGTCCATATCGACACTTGCTCCCGTAAGGTTTTCACTAGGTACAGGGGGTGCGCCTTCAATGTAGCCAATAATTTGGGGATCTGCTTGCACTTGTCCGATCCATTCAGTAATCAAATTCCCCACTTTATAGCCCGTCAATAAGTGCCATTGACCATTTTTGATATAGCTATAACAGCGTTTTTGAATGCCTATTAAATTGCCATCAATGTCGTACTGTAAATCGGAATACTCTTGCACCCCTGGGCTACAATGAATCTTATCGTGGAACTGAGTTTTCACACCCGCTAGGGCAGAACGAATAATAGCTGTATCTTCGCTAATCGGAGCTGTAGACAAAACAGACATTGGTTTAGCATCGTTCAAACCCAGGGTTAAATGATTCCCAATCAACGATTGATCTAATAGGTCGGTCTGGCTTTCTAGATCGAAAGTATAATTAGCAATCAAGTCTTGTTTTTTCCCTTTAATGCGGCTAAACAAATTGTCTTGAATTTGTTCTTGGGTGCGGGCAATTTTCCAGATGCGAACTTCTTCCATCGTTCCCGCAAATGGTTCTAAGGGAATGCCTGTCTTTTGAGAAATTCCCCCTAATGTGAACTGTTTTTCACCCCAACTAACTTGAGGCGTAAAAGTTTCCATTGGCACGGGAATGCCATTTTGATAAAGGGTTAAACTAGAGCCTTGAGGATCGGGATTTTTAACCCATTGGGCGGCAATAATCACCGCATGGCTTTCTCCTTTCGAGTCGGAGGCAATATTGCCTTGATTTTCTTCTAAACGCCACCAAGCCACTAGCCCTTTTTCTTGACCATTAATCTTGGTTCCCAAATTCGCTAGAGCTACTACAGTATTCCAGAGCCGAATCTCACTAATCACCCCTTGTAAGTAACTGGGTTGTGAACCTTGATAGGTTTTCCCCATTTCCAATTTTTGGGAATTGCGGTCTAAGTCTGCCCCTTTATAAATTTCATACCCTGCCACTTTTTGATTGACATAAAAGCGAATATCTGCCCATTGATTGACGATCACATTAGGGAGATCGGCAGTTCCTTGATTTTTGACTTCCGTTTGATGTTGGCGGGTGACAGCGATTTTATAGAACTGTCCCACTTGTAACGTTTCACTGGATTTATAGATGTAGCTTTTTCCCTGTTTGTCTTCAAAGGCAAAGGCAATTTTGCCATCGGTGTCAATATAGAGGGAATAAGGCACATTTCGATCCGTGCCATCTCCCAATTTGCCTTTGGTCAAGATGCCTTGACGTTGACTTAATGTGTCAACTCGTAAGAAGGTTTCTAGGGTTAAATCTCGGTCTAAATCTAAGGTGGGATTGTGGTCGCATTCTAAGAAGCCGTTGCCCTTAAATTGCAAGGCATAAGATTGGTTATATACGGCGGACAAATGATGCCATTGCGCCATAGGAGTAGCTTCTTTGGATTTTTGGAACAGGTTGCCAACGCCGGCAAAGCTATAAATTTGGCTTTCTTGAATCACGGAAGCAACTAGGGAGGGTTGCCCAAAGATGGTGCCGTTATAACCATTGGGAGAGTAGTCTTTGGCGATTCCTCCTGTAAATTGCCAATAGCCCATTAAACCTGCTTCATTGCCTACAAGTCGGCGATTCATGTCGCTTTGAATCTCGGCTTCAGAGCGCGCTTTATTCCAAATCTGAACTTCATCTAAACTCCCGTTATAGTAATAGCCTCCTGAAGCACTCGAGCCTAAACGGACTTTGGTTGTTTGTGTGATGGTTCGGGTTTTCCCAGTGCCACTGTGCCATAATTTCCCATTGAGATATATTTTCATCTCTCCGGTGGTGGCATTTTTGGTAAATGCCCAGTGCGACCAAACTCCTTTGAAATCAGAGGCTTGGGCTGCTTTTTCAATTCGATCAAAAGTGCCACTACTGTTGGCACAGTCAAAGGTAATGAGGCTGTTACTCCAAGGGAGGTGAATTGTGAGTACCCTGCTGTTATTGGCATCTACAGCTTCCAGTACAAAGTGCTCATTAGGCAGTTTTGCTCCGCCTAATGCCCAAAAACTAATGGTAATTTCGTTCCCTGTGGGAATACTGGCGGGCGGAAGTTCGATATAGTCATCTACGCCATCAAATTGGAGGGCTGAGATGCAATTGCTACTCTTGGATTGAATCCCTAATGTATATTGGGACTGAGCAGAATTGTGATGAATTACGCGGCAGCTTTCTGCTAATTGTGCGGGACGAACCCACGTTTCTAGGGTTAAATCCCCTTTGGCATCGAATTGAGGAAGTTTAGCTGGCTCTCCAAGTCCCACATAGTCATCTTTGCCATCAAAGGACAAGGCGCGACCGGGTGATTCTGCCACCCATTGACAGGAGCGAGTGGTTTCGCTGTCGGCGACGGTGCTATTGACTACGTTTCCGCTACTACTGCCGGGTTGGAAGAAGAATTGCAGGGAACCGGTACTGAGGGAGTTGCTAGTACGGTTGTTGGTCGTCCATGCGTCGTAGTCGTAGGGGATGAGATAGATGGCAGTGTCTGCGGGGGCGCTGAGGTTGGCAGGGGTGATGGGAATGCTATCTTCTGTGGCACTCGTGTCTTCACTGACAACGACTTTCCGATTTCCTAAAGAGAGGATGGAGCCTTGGGGGAGCGTTTGTTTGGCTTTTTGGCTCAAGGTCAAACTGTTGATGGGTTTACCAACGGCAGGTTCTTTCAGTTTGCCAATAAAGATAGGCTGACTGGCTCCCCCATTGAGGACGTTGCTAAATTGTTGGACTTCTCGCGGCAGGTTGCGCCAAGTTTCTTCGAGTCCGGTGGATTGGTTGGTAATCTTGAGGGTGCAGGTTTCGGGGGTGGCACTGTCGGTAATGGTGAAGGTGGCGCGATCGCACTCGGGTTCAGCCGAGCGAGCTGTTGCACTCAGTTTACCGATTTCTACCTCTAATAAATACCGTGCTTTGGTGGTATTGGTATCGTAATAGGTAACAAAAAATTGATCGTCCAATCCTCGGAAATACAAGGCCACTTTCCCGGTCGCACTATTGACCAGTAAGGGAGTATCTTTGGTATAAGCAAAGTTGAGTAATCCCCCCGCTACAGTCAGGCCGCAAGGGTCTGTATGTAGCAAGGACATGGGCAGGGCAATTTCCCCTTGAATGCCAGAGCGCAATAATTCTAACTCGGTTTCTTTATTTTCCAGTTGAATTTTTTGCAGGGCTAACTGACTTTCTTTTTCCTTGAGTTTGTCGCGATCGGTGTAGAGTTTATTTAACTCATTAATCGTGTTGGTTAATTCAGTTTGTTTGTTCCGTAAGTTATTTTCGACATCTGTAATCTTAGAGGTCGCTCGCTCAGTTTTAGTAAAAGTGAAAACTCCTGTTTGCATAGGAGCGCTCAGGTTAGCCTGAATCGAGAAATTATAGTTATTGCCGCTACTCTTAGTAAGAGACAACATTCCCGCGACCCTTTCCCACCAATCATCTACCTTAAAAGAACCATCATAAATTAAGCCGCGTGAGCGATCGCTACTCCAGAAACTCGGTGCCTTTGTGGTTAAATGGTTAGATGGGCAAAGTCTTGTAGAACCCTGATAGCCACCCAAAAAAGTCCAATATTGACCATCATTATTATCATTTCTCGGCTGGTGCGATAAACTTCCATTGCCGTCTGCTGTCCAGTAGTTGCCATTGCCGTTCACCTGAATCCGACAAAAATAATTAAACATATCCTGTTTCTTATTATTTAAGTCGTCCGTTAATGACTTAACTTCTGCTTCTAACCTTGCCTTTTGTGCCTCCAAGATAATAATTCTTTGAGTGGCTGTTTTTAAGGCAGCAATCTCAATTTCCAACTGGTTAATACTAGCCTTTAAATTGGCAATATCTTCCTGTAAACGGCTAACGGCATCTAAATCTTGGTTCGCTGCATTCCCTGCCTGGAGATTTGGCAGAGTGAGATTATCGGGAACTTGGGCAATTCTGCCTTCCCGTGAAACGGCGAAATCTAAGGCGGCAATAAAATGGCTATCGGTTGTTGCTGAACTTGGACTACTGGTGCCAAGGGTTAACATCACCCTGGCATTACGTTTGACGGGTTTTTCTTGGCGATCGTACCCTGTGGAAACTTTTTCCTGTTGATGATACAGCAGGGCGGATAAACCCGAAGTAATATTCCGTTGCTCTGAACCGGATTGTAAGCTAAAGCTGGTACGTTGGAGTCCGGGACAATCGCCAATGGGGGCATCGGATTTAACCCAAGTTGCACCTTTAATGCTACCGTGAATGGCGTTTTCAGTTTGGTCATAGAGGCGATCGCCAAATCCTTCATCAAAACGCCAATAGGCCCATAATCCTGGTTCATCCCCAACTAAACGCTGGTTCATATCCGCCTGAATTTCGGTTTGGCTGCGGCAACGAGTCCAAATCCTGACTTCATCCATTTTACCATCGAAGAAAGCATCGTTCGGCCAATTACTCTTTCCTAAATAGTTCTGATTGCGAATTAATGTTCGGGGGAGATGAAGTTTTTTCTGTCCGATTAATAGACCATTTTTATACAGGGTAGTATTGCCTGTATCATCCATCGTGACAGTAATATGCAGCCACTCGCCAATTTCTATGGCATTAGGAATCTCGATTGACTGTGAATTATCTCCCTGATAAATATGCAATCCTAGATTATTAGTAGTCCCCACATTCGTTAAAAGAATATTGTCTGAGCCAATGCCATTTCCAAAGTCAAAGATTCTCGTGTAATTTCCCAACTCATGGTAGCAAACCCAACTTTCAATAGTGAAAGATTGAAAGAGATTTTCGGGCGTGGAAGGTAGTTCTACATAATCGTCTTGTCCATCAAAATTGAGAGCAGATTCGGCATAGCCTGACTTACTAATAATTGGGATTAATGGCTCTCCAGTAAACGAATCTGTCCCCGGTTGACGTTCTAAGACGGAGTTTTGATACTGCGGATCTGGACTGGTATAAAGTTGTGTTCCTTTGGTATTAAACAAGCCATCATTGGAACGTTCCAAATTAAAGGAATCAATGAGTCCGGTCTTACTATTATGAGTGAAAATTTGCCACCGCTCTAGTTCGGCGATTTGGGTGGGCAGCAATAAGACATTAAAGCGACCGTCTTTTAAGTTACGAATAAAATCTAATTCTTGGGTGGGTTCAAAAAAGGGCTTTTTCTCTAAATCTTTTGCCCCTAAACCGTCTTTATTCGTTTCGGGATTGTATTTGTGGCGACTGCGTTGATACCGCACTTCCATTTTAAGTTTTAATTCTGTCCCGGCTAAAACATAGCGGTCTACGAGCAGAGTTTCATTGACTAAGGGGACTTTTTGCTGTGCTTTATCTAAAACAAAGTTTCCCGCTTTGTCTTGTTTATAAAGCATATCACTGTGATTTTTATCAATGGCTTGACGGAATAAATAAATGAATTTGCCGTCTGATAAAACTTGGAAAGAAGCTTGAGACGTAAAGCGGGCAGTAGTTGATAAAAATGGGTCTATTTCTTCAGACCGTAATGTTCCGAGTTTAGCTTCTTGTCTCGTGCCTTTTTTCACAATTGGCATTCTAACATTGGGCAAGATTGCATAGCCCACTTGCACAATTTCGTTGGGAAAACTAATTTCTTTAGGGTTATCTAACCAGTAATTAACATCCAGGGGGCTTTTTTGTTGGGTTTTCGTGTCTTCTAGGGCTAAAACCGAGTAGTAGATCCGACTTGCTTCGTCCATAGCAAAGGCAATAATTGTCCCTTTGTGGTTAATTTGTGCGGTATATTTATAGGTCTTGTCAGTGTAAGTTTTGACGAAGTTGCTGAGGATATTCATGAGAGTTAATTTGTTGAAATGGTAACAAAGAAAGCGTCGATCTAGTTGACCAAAATAAAATAGAGTGGCAAAAACTAATCACAAGTTAGTTGCTACTTTTGTTTTGTTGATTGACATCATCTCACCGCTAATCTGAGAAAGACTGTAGGGGGGCATTACTAAATAGTGCTATTTAGGTTTCTGCTTCAACCCACTAGCCTTCAGATATTTACTTTCTTCGAGTATCACAGTTACTCCAGAGGCTCACAATGTTATCGATCTCATCAATACATTATCAGTCGCTTTTTTCTGATCTTTCAATTTTTGTTACATAAATTAATATTTTTGAAGGAATCACGGGCAGCGATCGCAAACATCCACCTACCCCCAGACGAACCCCAACTTGAAGCTACCCCCGTCGCCTATTCCGCGTACCTTAGCGCTGACTTTGAGGGGATGTCACCAGATTGACGACTTACCGCTAGGGCGAAAGAAGATTCACACCCAAGCGATCGAGGCGTTCCAGCTTATGATTTAATCCAGCAACTTATTTTACTGAGATTTGAAATTGGATTCGATCTAATTCCATCCAAGTAAATAAAGCCACAACTAGAGAAACTAAAATATCTACAGCAGTTAAGCTATAATAAATTCCATTTATTCCTACAAATAGGGGCAATATTAACACTACTGGGATAAACAGAAATACTTGTCTTGCCACAACTATAATCCCTGCAATTTTACCATTACCTATGGATTGGAACAAAGTAATGCTACAGAATACAAAAGACAGTATGGGTAGCAATATAGTGACAATCCGAAAATTGAGCAGATCGTTAGCAGTAAAAACCACCTGCGGCAACAACCAACTCAGAAAAGTTGCCGGATATAATTGTAGGGGCAACCAGATTACAGTTAACAGAATAGTGCCGCCAATGCCAAAAATAAAGTAGGCTTGCTTCATTCTATTATGATTTCCCGATCCATAATTTATTCCTATTACTGGCTGTAGAGCTTGTACGAAGCCATAAACAGGAGTTACGGCTAAAGAATATAGGTTCAATGTCGCTCCCGCGAAGGCAATATCAGTATCGGTTCCATAGTAGGCAATCGATTTAAAAATGACGACTTGTTGAACTATAGTCATTACTTCCATGATGAATACTGATATACCCACTGATAAGATGGGTGACAGTAAATCTAATGACAAAGTTAACTTTTTAAGTTGAACCGCCATCGAACTTTTTCCAGAAATAAAATAAGTAAAATTAACGAGCGTGTAAACTAAATTAGAAACAATCGTTGCGAAAGCTATTCCTTGGATACCCCAGTGAAAAACGCCTACAAATAGAGGGTTGAGAATGGTATTAGTCAGCACCGAAATAGCAGCAAAAATTGTCGCTAAACCAATTTTACCTTCCGACTTAATTAGCTGACTAGAACCTACCGCCAGGACAAAAAATACAGACCCTAACATATAGGTTTTAAAATACTCCGAACCTAATGAGGCAACTTCACCTTTACCTCCCATAAATAAGATTAATTGTTCGCCAAAACCGTAACCTAAGATGGTGACAAATAAGGAAATAATCAGACTCAAAATTATGAAAGTACCGAAGATATTAGACTGAGTTTTGATATCTCCTGCGCCAATAGCGCGGCTGAGAACCGAAGCAGAACCTATACCAACTAATAGGGCACATCCAACTACAATCGTCGTCAGGGGCAATGCTAAAGAGATAGCTGCCAAAGCGTTTTCACCAATTAGTCGTCCGGCAAATAAAGCATCGAGAAAAGGGTTCAAGCCAATTAGTAGCATTCCCACAATACCGGGAATTGATAAATTCAACATTAGTTGAATTAGATCGCCTTGGCGGATTTGATTTGTAACTTTTGTTTCCTGTTTTGAAGTCATTATTTGCTATGGTCTTGTAATGTAAACTAACAACTTTTAGCTCGATCTGGAGTTACGCAAAGAAACTGGGTTTCTCTGAAAAATTAAGATTCTCAACCTGCCTTCTGCCTCTACCGTTGCATAACTTTGGAGAATTAGGATAATTCGTATACGAATGTCGATCGAAAACATTCGCATACAGCATCGCCTCAAAATAGCAGTAAAAGAAATTTCTGCCCGAAATCACCTTTTATCAAATTTCAAGTCTCTTTCTACAAGGGAATAGAAAATGTCATAAAAAAGCCGAGTAGGAAAGAACTTGTTACAGGTCAAGAAAAAGAGGTCTTCCCCGACAATATAGTGCCTTTTGGGTTTGCGATCGTCCAAAGACTTTAAAATCGTATTTGCGACTTTTTCCGGTGGCATTCCTTCCTGATTTTCCTTCACCACTTCCGCCATATAAGCTTTGTGATTATTGCCATACATGGCTCTAGCTTCTGGTGACATATTAGCGATTGTTTTTAGATAGCCAGCCTCCACTTTTTCGGATACTTCTGTATTAATTGGACCCGGTAAGATCGAAATGACTTCAATTCCCCAAGGAGTTAATTCCATTCTCAAAGAATCTGTGAGTGCTTCCAATGCAAATTTAGAAGCAGACAAGGCGGCGAAATATGGCAGAGCAACTTTACTAGCAACCGAACCAATATTAACAATTCGACCTTTGGCTTTTCGGATCGCGGGGATAAATGCCTGGGTGACGGCAATTTGACCGATAACATCGACTTCAAATTGCAGCCTCAAATCATCGATGGGAATACATTCCAATGGCCCGTCTATGGCAACACCCGCGTTGTTCACTAATCCTACGACTCCTTTATCGCCAACTATTTGCGAAACAAGTTCTGCGGCATATTTAATTTGTTCCGCTTTTGTGATGTCGAGGATAATAGGTGTTAAATTGCCAGAGCTAGCCTGCTTTAATGATTCAGCATCTTTTTCTTTGCGAACTCCTGCAAAGACATAGTATCCTTGCTTTTCTAATAGCAATGCGGTTGCTCGACCAACACCGGAAGATGTTCCTGTAATGACTACAGCACCTTTTTTACTTTCAATCATTTTCGTTATCTCCATTAAAAAGAACTAATTCAGAACAATCCCTAATTACGCACAAACTAACTTCAGAAGCTAAACAGATCCAGCAACAAACTGAGGGGATCGCTCTTGGCGCTGACGTTTACCCTCAATCACCATCTTTAAGCCTTTACCAGGAGGAAAATTGATACCTAAAGGTTGTGGTTTTTCTGGTCTTTTATCTGCCAAAGCTAATTGATAGCGGGAAAGAATAGTCGCTAATACTAGCTTCATTTCAAACAGACCAAGAGCTTCCGCAGGACAACGACGAGCACCGCCGCCAAAGGGGAGAAATTCATAACTAGAAAATTGTCTTTCGAGAAATCGCTCTGGCTTAAATTCCTTTGGTTGCGGATATAAATCCTCGCGTTGATGAGTTTGATAAATACAGCCTCTAAGTATTGTCCCTGGACTCAAATCGTAGCCCATTAATGTTACGGGCGATTCTACTCTTCTTGGTAATGTTATCACTTGAGATGGATTAATTCGCAAGACTTCATTACAGACAGCATTCAGATAAGGCAGTGCAACAATACGGGCGGGATCTGGAAAATTACCCAGACTATCAAGTTCTTCAAGCAGGCGATCGCGAACCGCCAGATTTTTGTGAATCCAGTATAATCCCCAAGCGATCGCGCTAGCTTCAGTATTGCGACCTGCAAATAGAAACGAGGGTAAAAGATCCCGCACATCCTCATTAGTTAGAGGGTTCCCATTTTCATCGAGAGCTAATACTAAATCGGAAAGGATATCAGCGCGGGAGGAATCCGCTTGTTGACGGCGATCGTTAATTTCGCTGTATAGCAATTTATCAAATTGCTGTCGCAGGTAAAGGAAGTATCCCCAGGGACTCCGCTTACCAAAATCTCTTTGCAGAGTAGGGAAAGAGAAGATAAGGCTCATGATAGGAGAAAATGGAAAACTCAATAGAGAGGGAATTAGCTGCCTGAGTTGTTTGTAACGCTCTCCTTCATTTAAACCAAAAACTACTTCCAAGATTACCTGTAAAGCAATAACTTGCATGGTGGGAAAGGCTAGAAATGGTTTGCCGATCGCTTGTTGGCTAATTATTTCCTCTGTGAGCTGACAAATTCGCTGTCCGTAGGATCGCATTCGTTCCCCATGCAGGGGAGGCATTAACAGTTTGCGGCGATGTTTGTGGCGCAAACCGTCGAGCAAAAGCAATCCATTAGTTCCTCCTAGCAAGGAAAGACCTTGGTTTAATTCACCTGGGGCAGTAATTTCTTTTGTGTTGGTAAAAATCTCCTTTAAACCCTCTGGGTTACTAATGAAAACTACCGGGGTAGAACCAAACATAATCGTGAAAATTTCACCATAGCGTTTGGTAACGGTATTCATATAGCCAATCGGGTCAGATGCAAATTGAATGTTCAGTAACCATGTGGGGGTTTTCGGCCCTGGAGGTAGTTTCATTATCATTGGTAATTGGTAATTGGTAATTGAAATCAGCTATTACTAATAACTTGTAGGGTGGGCGCTCGCCACAAACAGCCTGTAACTCATAAAAGAAGATGCTTGAGGCGAGCGCCCACCTTACGTTTAATTAGGGAAATTAGATACTAGCTGCTGCATTTGTTTTTGAGGTTGACGCTGACCTTTGACTACCAGTTTCACGCCACTTACAGGGTAACAAAGTAGTCCTTCAAACTTAGGTTTTTCTGGTTGGCGATTGCCTAGTTCTAATTGATAACGTGAAAGCATAGTTGCCAATATTAGCTTCATTTCAAATAAAGCTAAAGTTGCACCAATACAAGTACGAGTGCCGCCACCAAAGGGCAGGAATTCATAAGGAGAAAACTTTCTTTGTAAAAAACGCTCTGGCTTAAATTTGTTAGGTTCTGGGTATAAGTCCTCGCGCCGATGAGTCAGACAAATATTAACTCTAAGTAGCGTACCCGGACTCAATTTATAACCCATTAATTCAATCGGTGATTCTACCAATCTGGGAAATGTGAATAACTGGGTGGGATAAATTCGCAAGGCTTCATTACAAACAGCAGTGAGATAGGGTAATGCGACAATACTCATTGGATCTGGCGAGTCGCCAAGACTATCTAATTCCGTTACCAATCGATCGCGTACTGTCGGCAACTTGTGAATCCAGTATAATGCCCAAGCGATCGCAGTAGCGGAAGCATCTTGAGCCGCGAATAAGGGCGAAATTACTAGATCCCGCAACTCCTCATCTGTCATCATCTCACCCATTTCATCGCGAGCAAACATCAAATCGGATAGAATATCGCTGCGAGAGAGATCTGCTTGCTGGCGGCGTTCTTTCACTTCTGCTTCCAGCAGTTGGTAAAGTTCTTGGCGGAGTTGAAGCAGTTTCCCCCAAGGACTCCAAGAACCTAAATTTCGTTGCAGAAAAGGCAGAATATTGGCAGCCTGCATTAAGGGAGTCCGCATCAAATTTATGATGGAAGGTAGCAGTTGTCTGAGTCTTTCGTAACGTTTTCCCTCGCTTAAACCCAATACAATCTTAATGCTTATTTGTAAGGTAATGTCTTCTATCGATGGGTAAGCTACAAAGACTTTGCCGCTCGAATGCTGACTAATAATTTTCTCTGTGAGTTCGCAAATTCGCTCTCCATAAGAGCGCAACCTCGCACCGTGAAAAGCTGGCATCATTAGCTGACGGCGATGTTTGTGGCGCAAACCATCGAGTTGCAGTATTCCTTGATTCCCCGTGATTAGGGCCATATCTCTGTTCAACTCTCCAGAAGCGGGAATCTGTTTTGTATTGGTAAAAATTTGCTCGATTCCTTGGGGATTGCTGACAAATAATACGGGAATAGACCCGAATGTGATGGTAAAAATGTCTCCGTAGCGTTTACCGAGATCGTCCATGTAGCTAATAGGATTGGTGGCGATTTTAAGATATTGCAACCAGATGGGAGCTTTTGGGCCTGAAGGTAGGTTCATAGGTCTTTTGATTAGTTTAGGACTTACACACGCTTGTGCTTTAACGCCGTCAAGATGGCGGTCTGAGTGCGATCTGCGATCGCGCGTAATTTTTTTAATAGGACTTAGGATCAATATCTCAGTCGCAGGGGCAGTATTGGTCGCGCATCCAGTATTTCTCCTTTAGTACCGCCGTCAAAGGTTAATTCCAACATCGGCGAGGTGGCGCGTTCGATCGCAACAACGCCATTGCGATCGAGCAGAGAAACAGCTTCACTCAGTTCTCGATCGCGATCGACTGCGATTTTGACACTGGTTAGCTTTTTTACTCCCAAGGGATGAGTAATTAACTGTTGATGCTTTTGACAAGAGCGATCGAGCCAACTTGTCAGAGCAATATCGCTACTCACAGCCAAACATATAGGCTCTGCCGCATTCGCAATATTCTGTGGCGAAAACCTAATAAACGCATCTGGGTACATCCACTCTGCCCAGTGTTTTCTAGATCCCGGAATCTGAGTTGTCATCTCAGGTAAAGAGCGTAAACCAATCCCAAAGGGAGATGCCCCCGTTTGCGGCCAACGCGCCCTTGCTAAAACGTCGATCCCAGTTCGTGCTGTATCCTGTTGGGCTGCATTTTCGTCTTCGATGCAGATGAGTTCGAGGTATGTATTCTCGAAGAAGAAAATCGTCGAGATTGTTCCTTGTTCTGCACGCCGCACTACTCGCTCGGAGCAGTGAAGACCTAAGTTTTGCAGCATGGAAACTGGCGATCGCGCTTCTGTAACAAAGATAAAAACGCGATCGATTTCCAGTAAAAAATTATCGGGACGCACCAGTAGTGATTGAGTTGACATGAGTGTTAGAACTAGGGGCTAGGGGCTAGGGCTAGGGGCTAGGGAAGAGGGGGAAGAGGGGAAGATGGGGGAGAGGGGGAGGATGGGGAAGAGGGGGAGAAGGGAATAGAATCAATGGCTTCAGGAATTCAGAACCTTCTAATCGCCTTAGCGGTTGCTAGATTTGTCACTTGTGTTTGCTAAAACCCACAGATTTTCTTATCCGTGCATCCGTGCTGAGCCGAGCCGTGTTCGTGTCGTGCCGGGAAAATAACTGAGAACTTATATCTTTAAATACAGGTAGCTTGTTAGACAGACAGAAATTAAGATACTAGCTCTAGTCGTCAAGGCTAGACCAACCTCCCAGCCTCCTTAGTTACTCCTGGTTATAGAACTCAAAGCCTCTCAAGAGATGGATACAGGTTTAACCGAACCCGCAAATGTTACCCTCTAGACAAAAATTTTCATGGATTTAATAAAAATTATTTGCAATAAGTTCTTAACTATTAGGCAACAAACAGGCAGATATGTCAACTAGGCGTAGGGAAATTTTTAGAGAAAAGTATCCCCAGAGGTCTGCGCTAATGGACATTTCCCGCTTGTTTCGGCTATCCTAGAGAATTGTAAATATTTAATAAAGATTTAGAATTGCTAAAAATCTGGGTACAAGCCAACGATATAGAGCTACGATGCTCAGGGCTAGGGGCTAGGGAAGAAGGAATAGAATCATTTGAATTT
The DNA here is from genome assembly GCF_000332155.1 of Kamptonema formosum PCC 6407. GTDB lineage: Bacteria > Cyanobacteriota > Cyanobacteriia > Cyanobacteriales > Microcoleaceae > Kamptonema > Kamptonema formosum. The sequence goes on from NZ_KB235898.1 coordinate 962,257, forward strand.
AAGTAGGCAAACATCGGAATATGGGTAACTCACAAAAACGGCTCAACTTGGTAACAGGTTTTGACTATGAAATTTTAGAATCTCAAGAACGGATTGTTGTCCAGCAACGAACTGGGGAAATTAGAGAGCGTTTACAGCGCTCGGCCCAAGATATTTGGGAAATCGGTCAAAAGCTGGCGGATGTGCGATCGCGCCTCAAGCACGGTCAGTTCGATACCTGGTTAAAAGCTGAGTTTGGCTGGAGTCGGCGTACTGCTTATAACTTCATTAACGTTTACGAAGCCTTTCCCGAACGTGCAAACTTTGCACAGATTAATATTGCGACTTCGGCCCTCTACCTCTTAGCCGCACCATCAACTTCACAAGAACTCCGCGATGAAGTTCTGCAACGAGCAAAAGAAGGCGAACCCGTAACCTATAAGGAAATCCGCCAAGTCATCAAAGAAGAGAAGTCACAGTCTCCTGCTGTAGAAAAGCCCCAATCGCCAAAGCCAGAAATTGTGGCGCTCAAACCGAAGGCCTTGGTAGAAGCGGAGAACTCAGTTGTAGAAGTGACTGCGCTAGATGGCATTGCTGAATTGGAGGATGAAATCTGTAGGGGTAATGCCCCCGTGCTTACCCCGGAGAGTGGAGGGGCAACCACAGAGGGATTGCCCCTACAGACTCCTATTAACATTCAGCCCGGTTGGTATATGTTGGAGAAGCAACATCTACTGTTTTGTGGTGATACGGCTTCACCGAAATTTGTAGAACGGATACCGCAAGCGGCGCTGGCGATCGCAATTACTGGTGATGACTGGGATCATGATTGGCTGATCGAACGGGCAAAAACCGTAATTGTTTTTCCTGAATCCAGCCTCAAGGAGCAAATGCTCTCTAGCTTGCTGTCCATGTTTTCGACACCAGGAGAAGCTGTGATTTTCCCTTGGTTGCCGGACTCAACAATGCTAGCGATCGCCCATAAACTAGAAAGAAATATTTTTGCCGGAGATATGAGCCCAGAGAGATGCAGAAAAGCGATCGCCCATTCGCAACTCTTGGCTGAACCGATTAACCTGTAAAATTATCGGCTGTTGTAGTGAGGACTCAATTGAACAACAATCTGATTGAGTAATAGTGAAAGGCTTTGTAGTAAAAGTGTTTGGGCTGAGTGCAGGTAAAAATGATCTCCGGGAAACATCTCCAGCGAAAAAGTAGAGTTTGTCTGCTTTTGCCATGCTTCTAGGTCTTCAATACCAACTTTCCAATCTTCTAAGCCACCAAAAGCAGCGATCGGACAATCTAACGGCGATTCCTGCGAGTAGGCGTAAGTTTCAACCACAGCAAAATCCGCTCGTAGAGTAGGAAGCAGCAGTTCCATCAGTTCCGCGTTTTCTAGCACCGCTTTGGGAGTGCCATTATAACGGCACAATTCTCGGAGAAATTCTGGTTCTGGTAGAGCATGAATGGGAGGGTCGCGATCGGGAATTTGAGGAGCCCGATGACCGGACATAAACAAGTGAACTGGGCTTTGGTTATACTCTTTGCGGAGTCGTCGCGCCAGTTCAAAGCTCACCAATGCACCCATACTGTGACCGAAGAAAGCGAAAGGTTTGTTAAGGCTGGCGATCGTAAAAGCAAGAGTGTCAATTATAGGCTCGATCTCGGTAAAGGGAGTTTCCAGCAGTCGAAATCCACGTCCGGGAAGTTCGACCGGACAAACCTCCACCTCTGACGGTAGGTTTCCTGGAAAAGCACGGAAGTTCAAAGCCCCACCCCCCGCATAGTGAAAGCAAAATAGTCGCAATTTGGCTTCAGGATTAGGTTTCGGGTAGGTAATCCAAGAGTTTGCAGTTATGGTAGCGTTCATAAATTAATACTGTTGAAAGACTTGATGCAGCAAGGGTTTGAGTTTATCTGCCTCAAAAATATCTCTGCGGGCGATGCCTGCGGCTGACTCCGCCTACGCGACTTTTTCGGGTTTGGATAACGGAAAATAAGTATAGCAACCCGCAAGGCGATTAGGACGTTCTGATTTCCTGAAACCCTTGATGCTATTCCCTTCTTCCCCTAACCCATCTTCCCATCTTCCCATCTCCCCCATCTTCCCCCTCTCCCCCATCTTCCCCATCTCCCCCATCTTCCCTCTTCCCTAGCCCCTACCTATATTTCTAGCGATTGCTGCCTATAATAATTATCAATAATCGCGTCAAGAAGCTGCAATCCTTTTCAATATTAAGGAACCTCGACGCTTAGCCGAGCGCAGCGAGAGAGGGGTTGTCACCCCGTCAGCTTGAATAGAAATCTCCGAAAAAGAATCTCAAACCCTTACCCTGTATGAATAAACATCTAAATCTGGTCGAGGTCTAATACGTAAAAATTCCCTACTCTTAATAAAACTTTACAATTTTTCCCTGAATTGGGCTTGCCAAGAATCGAGAATAGGTAATACAATTCATCTAGCTTATTGAAATAGGTTATCAACAAGAAAGCAAACGAAGTCAGTGCGGCTGATACAGGCTGTTCTTGTGGTTAACGATCGGTTCGCTGAAGTCAGGGCCTAGAAACCTAGAAACCGGGTTTTTTACGAAAATACTTCGTTCGATCCCGCAGATTCGGTAAAAACTCGGTTTCTTTGGTCGGTATTTAAGTCCAGTAAAAGCCATGAAAATTAAATCAAAACAGCACTCTCATCTATTCGATGAGAAGTCAAAAGGATCGTTTATTCCATGAGAAGTCAAAAGACGATGGATACACTGAAGGCAATACTGATTAATTTAGGTATTCCCGAAGAGTCCCTTCATCAAGACACTTTACTCCGGGCAAATTTACAACTTGACTCCGTTGAAACAGTACAAATTGCTGTGGAATTGAAACGAAGATTGGGGGTTAATCTGAAACTTGGAACCCGCCAAGATATGACATTAGCTCAAATCTGTAATGAGATTGAAACGGCGATGCCAGCCGAACATAAATAATGAGTATTTCCGCAAAATTACCTAGCATCTTTAACGTTGCAGCTTACTTCTTGGAAAGCAACCTAGCACAAGGACGTAGCGAGAAAGTAGCGTTTTACTATCAGGATTCGACTTATACTTATGCCCAATTAAACAGCTTTGTCCGACGTACAGCGAGATTATTATCTGATTTAGGATTGGCGCGAGAAAACCGGATAGCCATTCTTTTGTCAGACACTCCAGAATCAGTATTTGCTTTTTGGGCGGCAATTTTACTCGGTGCAGTACCAGTTCCGATCAATACGGCTTGTACGATTGATGACATCCACTATATTCTGCAAGATTCACGCGCCAAAATCTTGGTAACTAACCAAGAGTGGCAAGAAAAACTGACTCCCATCCAGTCTCATTGCTTGCAAAATATTCTCCTTGCAGACGGAGAAAAACCATTTTTATCTCTGCTTACTCAGCAGACAGACGAACAGCTATCTTACGCCGAAACATCTCGCGACGAACCTGCTTTTTGGCTTTACACTTCCGGTAGTACGGGTAAACCCAAAGGCGTAATTCACAACCACCAAAGTATGGTAGTTTGTGCAGAACTGTATGGTAAAGCTAAGCTAGGTTTGCATCAAGATGACATCACCTATTCAGTAGCTAAAATGCCTTTTGCCTACGGTTTAGGGAATAGTTTATATATGCCGATGGCAGTGGGTGCAGCGACAATCTTATCAGATGCTAATAATGCTTTTGATATCATCGCCGACATCGAACGCTACCGACCGACAATTTTATTTGGCATACCTAGCATATATGCCAGCATTCTCTCAGTACATGAAATTGCGCCTCTAAATACTTCCTCTTTAAGGTTGTGCTTATCAGCAGCCGAACAACTACCAAAAACTATTTGGTATAAGTGGCGAGACACTTACGGAATTGAGATTTATGAGGGGATTGGTACAACAGAATTGCTGCATATCTTTCTATCTAATGCAGAGGGAGAATGTCGTCCCGGTAGTTCTGGTCGTCCCCTTTCTGGTTATGATGTGCGAGTTGTTGATGAAAATGGTTTTCCGGTTCCAGCGGGAGAAATTGGCGACCTACAGGTGAGTGGAGAAAGTCTCATGCTGGGGTATTGGAATCGATTGCAGGAAACGCGACAAGCTCTTTACGGAAACGCGATGCGAACGGGGGATAAATATCTGCGCGATGCGGATGGTTATTTCTGGTTTATGGGACGTAAAGATGATTTCTTCAAAGTAAATGGGATGTGGGTGTCGCCATTTGAAGTAGAAGATATCTTGCTCCAACATGAAGGTGTTCTGGATGCGGCGGTAGTGCCAGAATGCGATCGCGGCGAACAATTAACTGAGATTATTGCTTACGTTAGCCTTAAACCAGGTTTTGATAAATCTCTCGATTTAGAAGAGAAGATTCGGCAATTAGCTAGGACTCGATTACCCCATTTTAAGGCTCCTAAAAAAATTCATTTTTTAGAAACATTACCGCGCACGCCAACCGGAAAGATTCATCGCAAATCATTGCTGAAAACCCATTAATGTTAACTTCCATCACCAAGGTTTTTACCCCATGTATCAGGTAGCAAGCAACTTATTAACTTATCATGAACTATTCGTACCGGGTCATAGAGATCCTCTGATTCTGTTGCAGAATCTATTAGATGCTGGGATTTTTTCTAACTACGTGATGTACAGAAGTGAGAACGAAGTACGTATTGCTGGGAATGCCTTAGCTGAAGTATCGGTAAGTTCTGAAACTGTTTCGATCGCCTGTATGGGTGAGATTAAGTCAGAACCGATTGTCGATCCGCTCAAGCAAGTAGAATTAGCCTTAGCATCTTTGCCAATTGAGAATTGGACTGCGTATGGTTACATTGGCTTTGATATGGCGCGTTTCTATTACTCCTACTCCAAGGCAATTGAACAACCTCTACTCTATTTTTTAGTTCCAGAAATAGAACTTTTGATCGCTCCTAGAGGAGTGCATATCAGAAGCATTAAGTCGCCAACAAAAGTTCTGGAAGCCTTATCAATAAATAGCGAATTGAGAGACTATGTAGCGACACCACCAGTTGTTGATTTTGCCGATAAAGAAGAGTATCAAAGCCAGGTTTCCGATCTGATTCAAGCCATCCAAAACGGCGATTTACATAAAGCGATTATTTCCCGTTCCGTAAAAGTGAAAGGGGAGATGGATTTACTGGGAACTTATATTTTAGGAGCAAAAAATAACAATTCAGCGCGATCTTATTGTTTGCACGTTGGCGAAGTAAGTGCTGTAGGCTTCAGTCCTGAAATTTTAATGGAAGTTAGTGCTGATGGTTTTGTCGTTACTAATCCCTTAGCGGGAACTAGACCCAGATCCGAAAATTTGGCAGAAGATTTACAATTAGAAAATGAGTTATTTACTGATGCTAAAGAAGTAAAAGAACACGCGCTTTCGATTTGGCTGGCGCAAAGTGAGATGGCTGAGGTTTGTCTCCCAGAAACGCTGCGAATTTTTGACTTCATGCAGGTGAAACAATACAGGTGCGTGCAGCATCTATCATCGCGAATTGGCGGTCAGCTAAAAGTAGAAAAAACTTTATGGGATGCTTTGAAAGTCTTATTTCCAGGTGTCACTGTATCGGGAATTGACAAACACAAAGCTATGCAATGGATCGAGATCCTAGAAAAAGAACCGCGAGGAATTTATGCTGGTGGTATTGGTTGGGTTAATAGTAGTGGGATGGCAGATATTGCGATTGCAATTCGATCCGCTTATCAATATGGCGATTGGGTTTACTTAAATGCTGGCGCAGGAATTGTGGCAGAATCTATTCCCGAAAATGAGTATGTGGAGTCTGTTAATAAGATGAATACGATGTTAACTAATTTAGTCTTGAAGGCTCCTTTGGCGGTTGAAACCGCTACTACACAAACGAAGTCCGCCTGCGCGGACTAAGAAATAAGGGGGATATTTAACTGCACTTTAGCGCAACTACTTACCTAAAAATCACTCCTAGTTTTAATGGTTATGATCAATCCTTCAGTCGGTATTCGATCGCTTGCACTCAGTTTTCCCAGCCTAATTCGGACAAATGATTATTGGTTGGAAAAGTTCCCTCATTTGTTTGCTGTAACTTCGTCAAGAAGAACGAGGTTATTTCAGTCTAATGAATTCACCTCTAATGATGACGAACTTGCTATCTGGTCGCAAGAAGTCGCACCATATTTATCAGACCCTTTTCGGGGTAATGTCGAGCGAAGAGTGTTGGGTGCAGGCGAGTCGTCCTTGATGCTGGAATGTCGCGCTGCTAAGGATGCGTTGGATGCAGCAAAACTTTCTACTGATGAAGTGGAATTGGCGATTGTTGCTTCTATTTTCCCAGAACAACTGGTTCCCGGTAATGCCTCTTACCTAGCAGGTGAATTGCAATTGCAATGTCCCGCTTGGAATCTGGAATCAACTTGTTCTAGTGCATTAATTGCGCTGCAAAATGCGCGTGCTTTGGTGCAAATGGGAGAGTATCGTAATGTTTTAGTTGTTGTCTCTCATATCGAATCTAACTCTATAGATGATGAAGATACTTTATCGTGGTCTATGGGAGACGGTGCTGGAGCTTTTGTGGTGGATTCGCTCAACTCTAATCAAGGAGTTTTAGGCAGTAAAATAATTAATACTGCTGCTACTTGTGGTGCGTATTTACACGAGTTAACAATCGACGCGCAAGGTAAGCCGGGAATGCGTACTCGGACGGGTGAGAATGCTAGCAGTTTCGCGGAAACAAGTGTGGAGTTTGTTCGTACTTGCTGTGAGGGGGCTGTAGCGGCGGCTGGCGTGAGTCTCGAACAAATTGACTTTTTTGCCTTCAATACTCCGACAGCGTGGTATGCGAGGCTGTGTGCTAGGGCTTTGGGTATAGATTTGGAGCGGACGATCGATCTTTATCCCTGGTATGCGAATATCGGTTCTGTATTTGCGATCGCTAATTTATACCATGCCGCTCTTGCAGGTAAAATTCGCGAAAACGACTTAGTTCTCGTTTACACCAATGGCGCGGCGGCAACGGCGGCGGCAACGGTAATGCGCTGGGGTGATGTAGCGCTAGGAAAGCCTCCTGCTCCTCCAATTAATGCTAATCGAGAAGAAGAAGAAAAGAGTACAGTCAATCTTTTTGGTGTTAACAAAGCTGTTCTATCCAAGGAAAAACTATTCGCTGCTGCACCAAGAGAACAGCAGCAAATATTGGAAAGCTATCTCATAGAATGGCTAACTAATTCTTTACAATTGCCTTTCGATCGTCTAAGTCCGCAGCATTCTCTGGCTTTACTGCTTGATTCCTTAATGGCTTTTGAACTCAGAAGTCGAATTGAGGCGGATCTACAAGTGCGAGTGCCAATAGAAAGATTCTTTGGTGATAACAACATCACTCAATTAGCCGAACTCGTACTTAATCAATTAGCTTTGGCGAGCTTAACGGCATCAGAATCGGTTTTTATTACCGAATTCAAAGCAGAGGAAGAAAGGGAAATATTAAGTATTTGATTTGAACCTCAAAAAAACGCTCGTCAATTGGTGCAATACTAACTTCAAGCTAAAAATATGAATCTACATTTACTCTTAAACACTTTATCTAACCAAGGCGTAAAACTTTCTACTGATGGAAGTTCCTTAGAAATTGATGCGCCGAAAGGAGCAATTACTCCAGAGTTGCGGAACTCATTAATTGAACATAAAGCCGAACTTATCCTGTTATTACGCCAGAACAGCATGAGTGCTAGTTCTACTTCTTTACCAGTAATTAACCCAGCACCAGACTTGCGCTACGAACCTTTTCCATTGACTGATATGCAGCACGCATTTTGGGTAGGGCGTAGTGGGGTATTAGACTTAGGAACTGTCGCCAATCATGGTTACTACGAAATTGAATGTCACGGTTTAGACTTGGAAAGATTGAACGCGGCTTTGCCCAAATTAATCGATCGCCACGATATGCTGAGGGCAATAGTATTACCCGATGGTCAGCAACAAGTTCTCAAACAAGTTCCTACATATCAAATGGAGATTTTGGATCTGAGAGAACACGAAAAAGAAGTTGTAATTTCTGAAATTGAAGCAATTCGCGATCGTCTATCCCATCAAGTTTTACCTGCTGACCAATGGCCTTTGTTTGAGTTTAGAGCAACGCGGTTAGATGGGGATATAATTCGGCTGCATATCAGCTATGATTTACAAGTATTTGATGCTTGGAGCTTGTTTCGTTTATTTGATGAATGGTTTCAACTGTATCAAAATCCCGATGCGATATTGCCACCGTTAGAGATAACATTTCGGGATTATGTTTTGGCAGAACAAGCGTTGCAAGATACAGAATTATATAGGCGATCGCACGAGTATTGGTTGAGTCGTCTGGATAGTCTATCTCTAGCACCGGATTTACCTCTCGCTAAAAATCCTAAAGAACTCAAAGAGCATCGCAACAGGCGCTATGAAAGCGGACTGGAACGAACTGATTGGCAACAGTTAAAGTTGCGATCGGCGCAAGCGGGTGTGACTCCTTCTGGGCTATTACTGGCCGCTTTTGCTGAAATTATCGCACTTTGGAGTAAAAGCCAAAAATTTACAATTAATCTGGCTTTATTTAATCGTCTACCGCTGCATTCTCAAGTGAATGATATTTTAGGAGACTTTACCTCTGTCACTCTTTTAGCAGTAGATAATTCCGCTTGCGAGTCGTTTATAGATCGAGCAATTCGCCTTCAGAAACAACTGTGGCAAGATTTAGAACATCGCTATTTTAGTGGAGTCAGCGTAACGCGGGAATTGGCTCGCAGAAGAGGCACAACTCCTAGCGCGATGCCGATTGTTTTTACCAGCACTCTTGGCTTTCGTTCTCTGGGACAGGAAACTTTAACCTTTAGTCATTTTGGCGAATTGGTATATGGAATTAGTCAAGCATCCCAAGCTTGGATGGATATTCAAGTTTGGGAAGAAAAAGAAACTTTGACATTTAATTGGGATGTCGTTGAAGAACTTTTCCCGGACGGTGCGATCGCAGATATGTTTGAATCATATTGCCGTTTTCTCAAGCAACTTGCTACTTCTCAATCTGCTTGGGTGGAAACGAATCGGCAACTTTTACCTCCGGCGCAATTAGCACAAAGAAATGCGATTAATGCTACAGATGCAGTGATTCCAGACGATTTACTACATAGTTTATTTGCCGCGCAAGTCCGGGATAGAGGAAGTGAAAAGGCAGTGATTTCATCAACACGAACTCTAACTTATCAGGAATTATTCGAGCGCTCGAATCAAGTCGGTCATCGACTGCGCCAATTAGGAGTTATACCCAATCGGTTAGTCGCGATAGTAATGGAAAAAGGATGGGAACAAATTGTCGCAGTTATGGGTATTTTAGCTGCCGGTGCTGCTTACGTTCCCATCGATCCCGGATTACCTGAAGAACGCTTATCTTATCTATTAGAAAATAGCGAAGTTGAGATCGTTCTAACTCAATCTTGGTTGAAAGAAAAGCTGACTTGGCGATCGGAAATTCAACTAATATGCGTAGATAATGAAGACTTAGCCGGAGAAAGTAAGCGATCGTTAGAGCCAGTTCAAACACCCGATGATTTAGCTTATGTTATCTATACTTCTGGGTCTACAGGATTGCCCAAAGGGGTGATGATTACTCATCGCAATGTGGCGAATGTTGTTGTTCATACAAATCAGCGTTTTAATGTTACTTCGCAAGACAGAATTTTAGCTTTGACCGCGCTCAATCACGATTTATCAGTTTATGATATCTTCGGTCTTTTGAGTGCTGGCGGTGCGATCGTTTTGCCGAATGCTGCTGCTGTGAAAGATCCCCGTCATTGGGTAGATTTAATGATAAGAGAAGGGGTGACATTATGGAACTCAGTTCCGGCGATGATGGAGATGTTGGTAGATTATGCAAATGAGGCAATTTTTAATAGCTTGCGCTTGGTAATATTAGGAGGAGATTGGCTACCGATTTCTTTGCCGAATCGCATAAAATACCTAGTACCAAATACCCAAATTCTGAGCATAGGCGGGCCGACTGAAACAACTATTTGGAATATTGGCTATCTCATTGAAAAAGTCGATCCAAATTGCAAGAGCATTCCCTACGGTCAACCGATGGCGAACTCGAAATATTATATTTTGAACGACGCTTTAGAAGACTGTCCGGTGTGGGTTCCGGGACAAATGTACTGTGCTGGAGTGCAGTTGGCAAAAGGCTACTGGCGCAATGAAGAAAAGACTCGCGACAGTTTTATTAATCATCCGCGCACGGGAGAACGTTTGTATCGGACAGGAGATTTAGGTTGTTATCATCCTGATGGCAACATTGAATTTTTAGGACGAGTTGATTTCCAGATTAAGATTCGGGGACACCGCATTGAAGTGGGAGAAATTGAGGCTGCTTTGACACAGCATCCTAATGTGAAAGCTTCGGTAGTTGCAGCAATTGGGGAACAGCATAAAGAGCAGTTGGTAGCATACCTTGTTTCCGACCGAAAACCAAACCCTACTATTGAAGAAATTAGAGAATTTCTTAAAAAGAAGTTACCCGATTACATGATGCCATCAGCTTTTACATTTCTTGATGCTTTACCCCTTTCTGCTAATGGGAAAGTAGACCGCCGTGCTATTCTTATTCAAGATAGTATTTTCCAAAAAGTAGAAGTTACTTACGTTCCCCCAAAAAGCGAAGTAGAACAAACAATTGCCACCGCTATCAAAGAGATTTTGGGATTAGAAAAGGTAGGCATAAACGATAATTTCTTTGATTTAGGAGGGAATTCATTAATGCTCACAAAAATTTACAGAAGGCTGCTAGATTTATTGCCAGACATGGTACAATCTATTGCATTAACTGATTTGTTTAAACACTCAACAATTAGTGCTTTAGCAAAGCGCTTAAACCCAAAATCAGTCTCCTCATTGCACGAGTCAAAAGCTGAAGCTGAAGAGAAAATCCAACAAGGGAAAAATCGGCTCCAGCAAAGATTTCAAAAATCCAGGCTAATGAATCTTTGAAGGTTATTTACTCCACTTCACGAGTGGAATAATAAGCATTGCCTTTATTTATGGTTAGGGATATTACCTAAGTGCTTACTTTAAATTTTTACGACAGATGAACGCAGATTTTAGGAGGAAAGAGAAGCTGATGAGTTATGAAAAAAATGGATTAGAAATTGCGATTGTAGGTATGTCTGGAAGATTTCCAGGGAGTAAAAGTCTTGATGACTTTTGGGAGAATTTGAAAGCTGGAGTAAATTTAACTTCAACCTTTCCAAATTCAAGACCAAGTAAATTAGGCGATCGCACAACAAAAGTAGGCTCCGTTCTTGAGGATATAGAATTATTCGATGCTTCTTTCTTTGGCTTTAATCCTAGAGAAGCAGAAACGATGGACCCCCAACACAAAATGTTTTTAGAGTGTGCTTGGGAAGCGTTAGAAAACGCTGGCTATGACTCCGAAATCGAACAAAGACCGATCGGCGTTTATGCAGGAACGGGAATTAGCACTTACTTGCTTTATAACCTTCATCCCAACCGAGAATTGATGGATTCAATGAGTTTCTTGCAAACTCTGGTTGGAGTCGATAAGGATTACGTTCCTACTCGCGTCTCCTACAAATTGAATCTGAAAGGGCCGAGTGTTAGTGTAGGAACAGCTTGTTCTAGTTCATTAGTGGCAGTTCATTTAGCTTGTCAAAGCTTATTAAGTGGCGAATGCGATATGGCTTTGGCGGCTGGTGTTGCTGTCAAAGTTCCTCAAAACGAACTAACACTATCGCCCGAAGAAATTATTTCTCCTGATGGCAAGTGCAGAGCTTTTGATGCCAAAGCAAACGGTACAATTGGCGGTAACGGCATTGGAGTAGTTGTTCTCAAGCGGTTGGATGATGCGATCGCAGATAGAGATTGCATTTATGCTGTTATTAAAGGGTCGGCTATTAATAATGATGGTGGATTAAAAGTTGGCTATACTGCTCCCAGTGAAGAGGGTCAATCGAAGGTAATTCGATCGGCTCAAATGATGGCGGAAGTCGAGCCAGAAACGATCTCTTATATAGAAGCTCACGGAACGGGAACTCCTTTAGGCGATCCGATTGAAATCGCGGCGCTGACACAAGCTTTTCGAGTTACTACTGATAAGAAAGGTTACTGTGCAATTGGCTCAGTCAAAACAAATGTCGGGCATTTAGATGCTGCTGCTGGAATTACGGGTTTAATCAAAACAGTTCTATCACTCCACCATAAATTACTGCCTCCCAGTATCAATTTCGAGACACCAAATCCGCAGATAGACTTTGAGAATAGTCCGTTTTATGTTAACAGTAAACTTTCGGAATGGAAAGCTAACAGTAATCCTCGCCGTGCTGGAGTAAGTTCTTTTGGGATTGGGGGAACTAATGCTCATCTAATTCTTGAAGAAGCTCCTACACCAACAGTATCTAGTCCTGCTCGCGCCCAACAATTATTAATACTTTCAGCTAAAACTAATTCGGGATTAGACACAGCTACAACTAATTTAGTTAACTATTTAGAGCAGTATTCTGAGGCTAATATTGCCGATGTAGCTTATACTCTGCAAGTTGGTCGTCGAGGATTCAATTATCGCCGAACGATCGTAGTAGATAACCTTGAAGATGCAGTAAAAACTCTCAAATCGAACAATCCCCAGCGAGTATTTACTAATTTTACGGAATCAAGCGATCGCCCCATCGTTTTCATGTTTACAGGACAAGGAGCGCAATATGTCAATATGGCGCGGGAACTTTATCAAAGCGAATTAATATTTCGAGAAGAGTGCGATCGCTGTTTTAAATTCCTTCAACCCCATTTAGGTTTAGATTTGTGCCAGTTGATTTATCCAAGTAAGAAAGACACCGAAAAAGCAACACAAAAATTACAGCAAACTGCTATTACTCAACCAGCACTATTTGTTATTGAATACGCGATCGCTAAATTATTGATATCCTGGGGAGTACAACCCCAATCGATAATCGGTCACAGTATTGGCGAATATGTAGCGGCTTGCCTAGCTGGTGTGTTCTCTCTCGAAGATGCTTTATTACTGGTAGCTACTCGCGGAAAAATGATGCAGCAGTTACCTGACGGGGGGATGATTTCAGTAAGTCTATCTGCGGAAAAAATAGAAGTATTTTTGAATAAAAACCTCTCTCTAGCCGCAAGTAATAGTCCATCTTTGAGCGTGGTTTCAGGAACGAAAGAAGCCATAAGTCAACTCGAATATAAACTAGCAGAAAAGGGGATAGAATATCGCCAATTGCATACCTCTCATGCGTTTCATTCCGCAATGATGGATTCGATTATCAAACCGTTTATAGTGGCAGTTCAAAAAGTAAAACTTAATCCTCCTCAAATTCCCTTTATATCTAACCTTACTGGTACTTGGATTACCACTGCTGAAGCTACCGATCCGAATTATTGGGCGCGACATTTGCGGGAAACCGTGCGATTTTCAGAAGGAATTTCTGAGTTGATTAAAGACGATCAACTCATTTTCCTCGAAGTTGCGCCGGGACGTACATTAACTACGCTGACTAAACAGCAAGCATCTGGACGAATCGTACTTTCTTCGCTTCCTCATCCCAAGGATAAAGAGTCAGATTTAGGATTTTTACTGAATACTCTGGGTAGACTTTGGCTAGCAGGAGTGCGCGTAGATTGGTCGGGATTTTATGCAGATGAAAAACGCTTTAGCGAAGCTGTCCGCAGGAATCGCATCCCCCTACCAACTTATCCTTTTGAGCGCCAACGTTATTGGATCGATCCTCCACAGGAATCAGCTAGTAATCGTCAAATAACGTTGGATCAAAAACCCGATATTGCAGATTGGTTTTATATTCCATCGTGGAAACGTTCTCTGCTCTCAGCGCCTAAATCGAATACCATACAAGTTCAGTCATGCTATTTGGTATTTATCGATGAATGCGGTTTGGGACTCGAATTATTGAAACGATTGGAACGGCAAAATCAAGAAGTGATTACCGTCAAAATTGGGTCAGAATTTTCCAATTTTGGGGAAGATATCTATACTGTTAATCCTCAACAACCCAATGATTACAAAGCTTTAGTTAAAGCACTTTTTGAGCGAGAGAAGATTCCCAAAACAATCGCGCATTTGTGGACTGTTACAAAAGACAGTAAATTAGACTGGGAACTGATAGATAAAGCTCAAGAAAAAGGATTTTATAGTCTACTATTTCTAGCACAAGCATTGGGTGAAGAAAATTTAAGTGATGAGTTGCAAATTGTCGTTATTTCTAATAACCTACAAGAAGTAACTGGAGATGAATTACTCTGTCCAGAAAAAGCAACTTTGCTGGGAACTGTGAAAGCGATCGCGCAAGAATATCCACAGATCAATTGTCGCAGCATTGATGTTGTACTTCCACCTTCGGGAAGTTGGCAAGAAAAACTTCTAGAACAATTATTCACAGAAATAATAGCTGACTCTTCTGATTCGATCGTTGCTTATCGTGGTAATAATCGCTGGTTACAAACTTTTGAACCAGTTAAACTAAATGAAGCACGAGAAGAAACACCAGTTTTGAGGGAAGGAGGAGTTTATTTAATTACAGGTGGACTGGGGGGAATTGGTCTTGTTTTAGCAGAGAATTTGGCGAAAACTGTCAAAGCAAAACTTGTTTTAGTAGGACGTTCTGCGTTTCCCGATCGCAACGAGCGATCGCAATGGTTAGCTACTCACAATGAGCAAGATAACATTAGCCGCAAGATTCGCAAACTACTCGAATTTGAAGAGTCTGGCGCAAAGATTTTGGTAGCTACTGCTGATGTTACTAACTTAGAACAAATGCAGGTTGCGATCGCTCTTGCTCAGAAACAATTTGGTCACATTGATGGCGTTATTCACGCTGCCGGAGTCCCTGGAGGCGGTGTAATTCAACGCAAAACGCGGGAGGAAGCTGAACGTATTTTAGCTCCTAAAGTAAAAGGTACTTTGGTGCTCGATCTTCTACTCAAAGATGTAGAGTTAGATTTCTTTGTTTTGTTTTCTTCTCTTGCTTCGGTAATAGGTGGAGTTGGACAGGTAGATTATGCAGGAGCTAATGCTTTTCTGGATGCTTTTTCTCACTATAAAAACTCTACAAATGGCACGTTCACCACTTGTATTAACTGGGATGCTTGGCAAGAAGTGGGAATGGCAGCTTCAGCGGTGAAACAGTTCTCTCTAACTCCCGATATTTCTCAACAAAAATTAAGAGCAGTAGAACATCCTTTGTTTGAAAACTCTTTAGTTGACAGTTCGGAAAAAGAAATATATATTTCCAAGTTTAATGTCGGCAATCTTTGGGTTTTAAGCGAACACCGATTCAAAGGAAAAGCCATACTTCCCGGAACAGCCTACTTGGAAATGGCGAGAGTGGCTGGGGAAATTCACGCTAATAATAGAAATGTTGAATTGCGACAAGTCTATTTTCTGTCTCCTTTAATCGTAGAAGAGGATGAGGAAAAAGAAGTTCACACAATTCTGACCAAAAAAGAAGATAGTTTCGAGTTTGTGATGATGAGCAAATCTAAGTCTACGTCAGATGAATGGCAGAAACATACTATCGGGGAAATAGCTTACAACAAGTTAGAAACATCTGAAAATTTTAATATTCAAGAAATAAAAGGAGAGTGTAGGGATCGAGAAATAATCGTTAGCAATCAAAAGGATAAAAACCCAAAAGGAGCTATCGAGTTTGGAGCCAGGTGGAACAACTGTAAATGGATAAAAATGGGAAACAACAAAGGATTAGCATTTCTAGAATTACCGAAAGAATTCATACCCGATCTGAATTCATATAAACTGCATCCAGCTTTATTGGACTATGCCACAGGATTTATGATGATGCAATTAAAAGATGAAGGGGCGACTTACTTACCTTTTTCTTATAAAGCATTACAGATTCAAGGAGATTTATCCGGTCGGATATATAGTTACATCAGGTTGATAGAAAATAAGCAATCTCAAAAAGAAACGCTGAAATTTAATATTACGATTTTGGATGAAATGGGTACGATATTGATGGAGATTGAAGAATATACTTTGAGGTGTTTAAATGAAAACATTTAATGATACGAGCGAGAGCGATCGCCTAAACCAAACTGCCGCCAGTTCTGAAAGCCAAAACGTCTATTTAACTATCTCCTCTCCTGGCTTATTAGATACTCTGACATTTCGTCCTATTCCGCGTCAAAAGCCCGGTGTAGGTGAAGTAGAAATTGAGGTGAGCGCAACTGGACTTAACTTTAAGGAAGTGCTTCTTGCCCTCGGTTTAGTTCCCGTTCCAAATGATTTTAATTTCAAGTTTGGACTTGAATGCGTCGGCAAAATAACGGCTTTGGGAGAAGGAGTTGAAAGCTTGGCAATTGGAGATGAAGTAATTGCTTTTGGTACTTCATGCTTTAGCCGATTTATTACCACTTCTGCTCAGTTAGTAGCGTCAAAACCAGCACATCTCAGTTTAGAAGAAGCGGCGACAATTCCAGTTGCTTTCGTAACCGCTTATTATGCTCTAATTAAATTGGGCAAATTGCGTCAGGGTGAAAGAATTTTGATTCATTCAGCCGCTGGCGGTGTGGGAATGGCTGCCGTACAAATTGCTCAGTGGATAGGGGCGGAAATCTTCGCTACGGCGGGCAATGATGAAAAACGAGAATTTTTGCGATCGCTCGGCATTCAACAAGTAATGGATTCCAGGTCTTTGACTTTTGCTGATGAAGTGATGAAACGCACTGAAGGCAAAGGCGTAGATGTAGTTTTGAACTCATTAGGAGGCGAATTTATAGCAAAAAGTCTTGCGGTTTTAGGACGTTACGGACGGTTCTTAGAAATCGGTCAACGCGATATCCTTAATAATAGCCAATTAGGTCTGCAACCTTTTGAAAAACGGTTATCATTTTTTGCGATTCAAGTAGAGCCTGAACTACCTAATTTCAGCGAACTTTGGCGAGAAGTAGTGAAACACTTTAACAATAAAAATTTCACTCCCCTACCTCATCAAGTCTTTCCCATTTCAGAAATAGTTCGCGCCTTTGAATACATGACCGCAGCCAAACACATTGGAAAAATTGTGATATCATGGCAGGATAAAAGGGAAGTAGAAGTGGAAAAAAATAACGTATTAACTTCTCCCAGTCCCCAGTTTTTTGCAAAAGCTTTGCCAATAAAATTTATCGAAAATGGATTGTTACCGTCAGAAGGTATCAACGTTTTCAGACGAATTTTAGAGAGTAAACTGCCCCAAGTTTTAGTATCAACTCGCGATTTAACTACCTTAATCGCTCGGCATAATTCAGATAGCATACTAAGTTTCTCAGAAACCGGAGAAAAGGCTAATTTATCCCAAGCAATACACCCCCGACCAGAACTAAGTAATGCTTATATACCTCCCCTAAATGAGCTTGAAGAAACCATCGCCAACATTTGGCAAAAGTTTCTAGGTGTTAAGCAAGTGGGTATCTATGACAACTTTTTTGAATTAGGCGGACATTCCTTATTAGCCACCCAAGTTATTGCTCAGATGCGCCTAGCCATCAAGATGGATTTGCCATTAAGCATCCTGTTTGATGCACCCACTATCGCTGAAATTTCCCAGTACATTGAGAAGATTCGCTTGACTACTAAAAAATTCCAAGCGCCTATTAATACTGAATTAGATGACAGAATGGAGATCGAATTATGAAACCATCAATTGACGAATTTTTATTCAACCTCAGCGAACTCGGTATCAAACTTTGGGTAGATAACGATCGCCTGCGCTGCAATGCTCCGAAAGAAATGTTGACATCTACTTTGCGCGAACAATTGACCGATCGCAAAACTGAAATCCTGACATTTCTAAATAAATTTAGCGAATATTCCAGTATTCAAGACCAAACATTGCCTTTAATTTCACCAGACCTAAAAAATCGCTATCAGCCTTTCCCGCTCAATGATATGCAGCAGGCTTACTGGCTCGGCAGAACTGATTCTTTTGATATGGGAAATGTGTCGATCCACAGCTATACAGAAATCGAGATCGTCGATCTAAATATAGATCGATTAAATTTAGCTTGGCAGCAGTTGATTAACCGTCACGATATGCTGCGAGCGATCGTTTTGCCGGATGGACAGCAGCAAATTTTGCCGCAAGTACCACCTTATGAAATTCAGGTATTAGATCTGCGGGGAAAAGATGTTGAGGCTGTAGCTTTTCAAATAGAAATGATTCGCGATCGCCTCTCGCACCAAATGTTACCTCTCGAACAGTGGCCTCAATTTGAAATCCTCGCATCTCGATTAGATGAACATAGCAGCAGGCTTCATCTCAGCATTGATGGATGGTGTCTTGATGGTAGGAGTTTACAGCTTTTATTCCGAGAGTTAAAAGAACTCTACGACAAGAGCGATCAACACTTACCTCCTCTAGAACTTTCATTCCGAGACTACGTTTTGGCTGCGATCGCTCTCGAAAATTCACCTATCTATGAAAAATCTTTAAAATATTGGCTATCTCGTATTCCTACGTTACCGCCAGCACCGGAATTACCACTAGCACAAAATCCTAGCAATCTCAAAAACCCTCGATTTGTTAGTCTCAAATATAAATTAGAAGCTCAAGTGGTACAAAGACTAACAAATCGAGCGGCTAAAGGCAGTTTAACCTTAGCTGGAACCTTGCTTGCTGTCTACGCGGAAGTGATAGGACGCTGGAGTAAAAGCCAGAGATTTACTATCAACGTACCGCGATTCAATCGCCTACCATTGCATCCTCAAGTCAACGATATTATGGGAGAATTGGTATCATTTACTCTCCTAGAAATAGATAACTCAGGAAATGAATCATTTGAAGCGCGATCGCAGCGTATTCAGTCGCAACTTTGGCAGGATTTAGAACACGATTATGTAACTGGAGTGCGAGTCCTGCGCGAATTAGCTAAAGTTCAAGGCAAAGCCGGAGGAGTCGCAATGCCGATCGTATTTACGACTACTCCTCAAGATGTGGATGGTAATAATGCGAGCGGAGATATTCCTCTGGGAAAAGTTGTTTATAATGTCTACCAAACTCCGCAAATCTGGATAGATAATATCTATTTTGTGGAGGCGGATGGCTCTCTAACCTACACTTGGCAAGTCGTAGACGAGCTATTCCCCGCAGGGATGATAAATGATATGTTCGAGGCAGCTTGTCATCTCCTGCAACGCTTAGCTAATGAAGAGAATACTTGGCAAGAAACAGCGCCAAAATTAATACCATCCGCACAATTAGAGCAACGTGCAGCCATCAACAATACTGCGGCTGAAGTATCAGATAGCTTACTCCACAGTTTGTTTGCAACTCAAGTTAAACAGCGACCAGAAAAAACGGCTGTGGTAACTTCCACTAGCAGCTTAAGTTATCAAGAATTATTCGATCGCTCCAATCAAGTCGGTCATCGACTACGCCAATTAGGAGTTCTTCCTAATAAGCTAGTCGCCATAGTAATGGAGAAAGGGTGGGAACAAATTGTCGCAGTTATGGGCATTTTAGCTGCCGGTGCTGCTTACGTTCCCATTGACCCAGGATTGCCTAAAGAACGCTTATTTTATCTCCTCGAAAACAGCCAAGTTGAAATTGTTTTAACTCAATCTTGGTTAAAAGAAAAACTTGCTTGGCGTGAAGGAATTCAACTACTATGTTTAGATAATGAAGACTTAGCCAAAGAAAGCAAGCAACCGTTAGAATCAGTTCAAAAACCAGGCGATTTAGCTTATGTAATTTACACCTCTGGTTCGACTGGCAAACCCAAAGGAGTGATGATTACTCATCGCAACGTGATAAATGTGGTTATCCACACCAATAGACGCTTTAATGTCAGTTACCAAGACTCTATCCTAGCTGTAACCGCACTCAATCACGACTTATCTGTTTATGACATTTTTGGGCTTTTAAGTGCTGGCGGTAGCATTGTCATGCCAGATGCTGAAGCGGTAAAAGATCCCTCTCATTGGGTAGATTTAATGTTGCGAGAAAGAGTGACTTTATGGAATTCAGTTCCGGCGATGATGGAGATGTTAGTTAGCTATGTCGAACAGCAATCTGCAACTATTCCTTTAAGTTTGCGTTTGGCAATTTTAGGTGGAGATTGGCTCCCGATTTCTTTGCCAGAGCGACTAAAATCTTTACTGCCAAATATCCAAATCCTTAGTATTGGCGGCCCGACTGAAACTACAATTTGGAACATCGGTTATCTCATCGAAAACACCGATCCAAACTGGAAGAGTATCCCTTACGGTCAACCGATGGCTAACGCCAAATATTACATTTTGAACGAATCTTTAGAAGATTGTCCGGTGTGGGTTCCCGGTCAAATGTACTGTGCTGGCGTACAATTAGCAAAAGGTTACTGGCAAGATGAAGAAAAGACTAAAACTAATTTCATCACTCATCCGCGCACGGGAGAACGGATTTACCGCACGGGAGATTTAGGTCGCTATTTACCAGATAGCAACATCGAGTTTTTAGGACGAGTAGACTTTCAAATTAAAATTCGAGGACAGCGCATTGAAACCGGAGAAATTGAGGCGGCTTTAACCCAACATCCCAATGTAAAAGCTTCTGTAGTTACAGTTGTGGGTAATGAGTCTAACCAGCAGCGCTTGGTGGCTTACATCGTTCCCAAACAGAAAAATTCTACCGAAAATAAGCTGTCTGAAGCTTATGAGCCAGGTCAACTTGAAGGAGTATTGATCGATCCGGTAGAACGCATTGAATTTAAGTTAAAACAACTAGGATTGAGACAGATTCCACCCACTCAACACAGTATTGAGTTGCCAAAACCTGAGTTTGATGAAATTATCAAACAGGCTTATTTGCAGCGTCAGAGTTATCGGCAATTTTTAGATAAAGCCATTTCTTTGAAACAGTTAGGTGAGTTTTTAAGCTGCCTACTACCAATAACGCTGGATAGTTCCCCGTTACCTAAATATCGCTATGCTTCCGCTGGTGGTCTCTATCCCGTGCAGGTATATTTGTATGTTAAACCCAATCGAGTGGAAGGGTTAGAAAGTGGATTTTACTATTACAATCCTACTTATCACCGTTTGGTATTTTTGAGTGCTGCTAGTGATATTAACAACAGGATATATCAAAAAAATCAGCTAATTTTTGAGGAAGCGGCTTTTTCCCTATTTTTGATCGGACAACTGAGTGCGATCGCGCCGATGTATGGAGAAGTGACGCGAGATTTTTGTATGCTGGAGGCGGGTTATATCAGTCAATTACTAATGGAAACCGCGCCAAAATATGAAATCGGTTTGTGTCCTATTGGTTCTATAGAATTTGAACAATTGCGAGATTTATTGGCGATCGAATCGAGTCAAATTTTACTTCACAATATGGTAGGTGGAGGAATAGATCCAAGTTGGACTAAGCAATGGTTGGAGGAAAAGCCTGCAACATTTGACAATCATCACTCAGAATCATTAAATGATGAATTACGCGATTTCTTGCAGCAGAAACTTCCCGAATATATGATACCTTCTGCTTATGTGCTACTAGACGCATTACCATTAACACGGAATGGTAAAGTCGATCGCCTCGCCTTGTCTGCGCTAGAAAGTCTCGTTCCCCAACAGAGTGCGGCTTACGTTGAACCAGTAACAGATTCCGAACAACTCATTGCAGGGGTTTGGCAACAGATACTTCAACTGGAAAAAATAGGAATTAATGACAATTTTTTTGAGTTGGGAGGTAATTCGTTGCTCATGGTCAAGACTCAACTCAAATTGCAAGAAATATTGGGTAAAAAAATACCGATCGTTGATATGTTTAAAGCCCCAACTATTTCTTCTTTGATCAAATACTTAAATCAAAACGAAACTACAAAAACCTCGACAGAACAAGGTCAAGAGCGAGGCTCAATACGGAGCGATCGCCAAACATTACGAAGTCAAAAACAACAATCCAGACAGAAGCATCGGGGGCAGAAAGTTTAGATTTTGTAGTTGGGACTTTCAATTGCTAATAGTCAATAATCAAAGGAGTTAGAATTAGATGAGCGCAGTGGATTTACAGAATGATATAAATGGGTCGGAAATAGCCATTATCGGAATGGCCGGTCGTTTCCCTGGCGCAAAAAATATCGAGGTTTTCTGGCAGAATCTGCGAGAAGGTATAGAGTCAGTTGAATTTTATTCAGATGAAGAACTACTCTCTTCAGGTGTAGATTCAACTTCGCTGAACAACCCTAATTACGTCAAAGCTAATGCCGTCCTGTCAGACGTTGAAGGATTTGATGCTGAGTTTTTCGGCTTCAGTCCGAAAGAAGCTGAAATTTTAGATCCCCAGCATCGATTATTTATCGAATCTGCTTGGGAAGCACTCGAAAATGCAGGTTACAATTCGGAAACTTATCAAGGTTCGATCGGTGTTTACGCAGGTTCAGAAACTAATACTTATCTGCTCAACAATATCTATCCTAATTTTGGTCTGTCAGATTTACAAACGCTGCTAGGAAATGATAAAGATTATCTATCTTCTAGAGTTTCTTATAAGTTGAATCTCAAAGGACCGAGTGTCAGCGTTCAAACCGCTTGTTCTACTTCATTGGTGGCTATTCATATCGCTTGCCAAAGTTTATTGAATGGTGAATGCGATATATCTTTGGCGGGTGGCGTTACAGTTCGCGTTCCACAAAAGACGGGATATTTATATCAAGAAGAAGGAATTGCTTCTCCCGATGGACACTGCCGAAGTTTTGATGCTAAAGCGCGGGGAAGTATTTTCGGTAGCGGTGTAGGAGTTGTGGTTCTCAAGCGGTTGGATGATGCGATCGCAGATGGAGATTCCATTCATGCAATTATCAAAGGTTCGGCAATTAATAATGACGGCGCGTTGAAAGCTGGCTATACTGCTCCGAGTCCAGATGGTCAATCAGCAGTAATTTCCGAAGCTCAAGCGATCGCGGGAATTGAACCTGAAACAATAAATTATATTGAAGCTCACGGCAGTGGAACACCTTTAGGAGATCCGATCGAAATTGCCGCGCTAACACAAGTTTTTGAAAGTCGGACTACACAAAAAAGTTTCTGTGCAGTTGGTTCCGTTAAAACTAATTTCGGACATCTCGGTGCTGCTGCTGGCGTAGCAGGTTTAATTAAAACAGTTTTAGCTATCAAACATCAGTTAATTCCACCGAGTTTGCATTTTGAAAAACCCAATTCTAAGATTGATTTTGCTAACAGTCCGTTTTACGTCAACACCAAACTTTCACAGTGGAAAACGCACCTAAACCCTCGCCGCGCTGGGGTTAGTTCTTTAGGAATTGGAGGTACGAATGCTCACGTAATTCTCGAAGAAGCGCCACCTGCTAAAACTTCTGAAACATCTCGTACTTGGCAATTATTGATGTTATCTGCTAAAACTAACTCGGCTTTGGAAACGGCGACGGTAAATTTAGCGGAACACTTAAAACAACATCCCGATCTCAACTTAGCTGATGTCGCTTACACTCTACAAGTTGGTCGTCGAGCTTTTGAGCATCGGCGAACGGTGGTTTGCAAAGATATTCAAGATGCGATCGCAGCACTTCAAAATCCCAAACTAGTTCTCAATAATATTCAGGATGGAATGGAACGTCCAGTCGCTTTTATGTTTACAGGACTGGGAACTCAATATGTCAATATGGGTTGGGAATTATACCAAGTTGAACCGACATTTCAAGAGACAGTCGATCGCTGTTGCCAATTTCTCAAACCTCTGCTGGGGTTAGATTTGCGAGATGTAATGTATCGCGATCGCAACGCTCCAAAAACTACCTCTCCATCAGGTTTCGATCTGCGAAAAATGCTCGGTCGTGGCGAACAACAGGCGGATGAAACTACTCAAAAACTCAATCAAACTCATCTCACTCAACCTGCTATTTTTGTAATCGAATATGCTTTAGCTCAGTTGTGGATTTCCTGGGGAATTCATCCTGTAGCAACTATCGGTTACAGCATCGGTGAATATGTCGCCGCAACGATAGCAGAAGTTTTATCTCTGGAAGATGCTCTTACTCTCGTCGCCAAAAGAGCGCAGATGATTCAAGAGTTACCAAATGGAGGGATGTTGGCGGTTCCTTTAGGTGAGGAAAAAGTGCGCCCTTTGCTGAATAAAAATCTCTCTTTATCTGCAATTAATGGTGCTGCTTTTTGCGTAGTAGCGGGAACTACAAACGCTATAGACGAATTGGCTACTCAACTAACTGAAAAAGGTTTAGCTTGTCGGCGCTTGCAAAGTTCCCATGCTTTCCATTCTCAGATGATGGAAGCGATCGCTGAATCTTTTACCGAATTAGTGAAAACTGTCAATCTTCAAGCACCAAAAATTCCTTATATATCAAACGTTACGGGAACTTGGATTACTGCCGAACAAGCTACCGATCCTAATTATTGGACTCAGCATTTGTGTCAACCCGTGTTATTTGCTGATGGGATGCAAGAGTTGTGGAAAAAACACAAACCGATTCTATTAGAAGTAGGGCCAGGACAGACATTGTGCAGCTTAGGCTTACAGTGTTTAGAAAATGTTGCGATCGCAGATAAAGTCGCGTTACCCTCGCTGCGAGATGCCTATAATCAACAACCAGATTTAGCATTTTTACTCAACACTTTGGGTCAGCTTTGGCTTTCGGGAGTACAGATAAATTGGTCGGGATTTTATACCCACGATCGCCATTATCGGATTCCATTACCGACTTATCCATTCGAGCGTCAGCGCTACTGGATTGAACCACCAAAAACTCCCAACAATATTAATCTTAACCAAGGAATTCTAGAACAAAAACTTGATATTACCGAGTGGTTTTACATTCCTTCTTGGAAACAAGTTGCACCGCCTGGATCTTTTGAACCAAGAAAATCAATAACTCAAAAGCAATCTTGGCTAGTATTTATTGATGGTTGTGGGATAGGTTCACAAATTGTAGAACGACTAGAAAAGGAGAATCAAGATGTAATAGTCGTGAGGGTGGGAGAGAAATTTAGCCAGCTTAGAGAGTGGGAATACACGATCCATCCTCAAAATAAAGATGACTATAATGCTCTAATAAAAGTCCTTAGTGATTTGAATAAAATCCCCCAAATCATCGCTCATTTGTGGAACATAACATCGAACGATCGCATACACTCAGCACTTGAAGATTTAGAAGAAACTCAAGTTTTTAGCTTCTACAGTCTGATTTTTTTAGCCCAAGCACTAGGAGAAAAAAATCTTAGTGACTCTATCGAAATTGCTGTCGTATCTAATAATCTACAGGAGTTAACTGACGAAGGTGAATTGTACCCAGAAAAGGCAACTCTTTTAGGCCCATGTAAAGTTATTCCCCAAGAATATTCAAATATCACCTGTCGTAGCATTGATATTACTCTGCCCGAATCAGGTACTAAACAATGGGAACAACTGATAGATCAACTCCTGGCAGAATTAGCTGTAGAGTTATCTTACCCGGTGATTGCGTATCGCGGAAATCGTCGATGGGCGCAGTGTTTTGAGCCACTCCCAGTGAAAGATAAAACCTTACGCACACCCAAGTTACGCCAAGGAGGAGTTTATATTATTACAGGTGGATTGGGTGGAATTGGACTAGCGATCGCCGAACATTTGGCAAAAATAGCTCAAGCCAAGCTGGTGTTAATTGGACGTTCAGGATTACCTCCGAAATCTGAGTGGGAGCAATATTTATTAAGCCACGATCGGCAAAATTTACTGAGTACAAAAATCGAGAAAGTTCAGCTTTTAGAGGAATTGGGTGCAGAAGTTCTTGTTATCAAAGCAGATGTTGCTAACCTTGAACAAATGCAAGCGATGGTCAAGCAGGTATGCGTTCGCTTTGGGGATATTCATGGAGTGATTCACGCAGCCGGAGTTCCAGGTGCAGGTCTTGTTCAACTGAAAACAACCGAATTGGCGAACAGTGTTCTTGAGCCTAAGATGAAGGGAACGCTGGTATTAGATGCTGTATTAAAAGATCTAAAGCTAGATTTTTTTGTGTTCTTTTCTTCATTCACTTCAATTTATGGTGGATTTGGTCAGGTAGATTACTGCGCCGCTAATGCTTTTCTTGATGCCTTTGCCCATTACAAATTTGCTCGCCATCAAGTGCTAACTGTTTCAATTAATTGGGATTGGTGGCAATGGGATAGTTGGCAAGATGCACTGCTGTCATTTGAGCCACAGATGCAAGCTAGCTTTAAGCAAATGCGAGAGAAATATGGCATAACATTTCAAGAGGGTATAGAGGCATTAGGTCATATTCTATCTTGTCAACTTCCTCAAGTAGTCGTATCAACGCGAAATCTCCAGGCTGTAATTGAGCAGCACGAGGATTTTGAATTGACAACTTTACTGGAAAAATCACAGAAGGATCGCCCCCAATCAATTCATTCACGACCTAATTTAAAAACTGCCTATATTGCACCTAGCAATGATACTGAATACAGAATTGCTGGCATTTATCAAGAGTTGCTGGGAATTGATAGCGTCGGCATAAATGACAGCTTTTTCGACTTAGGCGGTAACTCTTTGATCGGGATTCAGTTAATTTCTCGGCTTCGCCAAGACTTCCAGATAGAACTATCTATTCCTTCGCTTTTTCAGTCACCATCTGTAGCTGAATTAGCTTTTGTTATTGAGGAAATCATCATCAACGAATTAGAAAAATTAACTGAAGATGAAGTTCGCGAACTTGTACCAGTTAATTCCATGAAATGATCAATGATCAATGACCAATGACCAAAGGATTAAGTATGAACATTCAAACAGTCGGTGTAATCGGAGCAGGTGTTATGGGAGTTGGGGTAGCGCAAAATCTAGCGCAAACCGGACATCATGCGGTGCTTTTAGATATTTCAGATGATATTCTGGAACGAGCGAAACAGGAAATCAAAAATAATATCCGTTTTCAAAGTTTTTTCAACAAAAATGAGAAAGCCGATCGTCCAAATGACATTTTGGATAAAATTACTTTTTCCAGTAACTATCAGTTCCTAGAAAAAGCGGAATTCGTAGTTGAAAATGTTACTGAAAAATGGGATATTAAAAAGGAGGTATACAGTAAAATAGACGCGATTTGCCCAGAAGAAACTATTTTTGCCGCCAACACATCGGCCATTTCCATTACTCGGATCGCTTCCGCTACCAAGAGGGCAGATCGAGTTATTGGCATTCATTTTATGAACCCCGTACCGATGAAGCCGATGGTGGAAATGATTCGCGGCTATCATACTTCTGAGCCGACGATCGAAACCGCCACAAAATTATTAGCGAAGATGGGAAAAGAATCTATCTTAGTTAATGATTCGCCTGGTTTCGTTTCCAATCGGGTGCTAATGTTAACCGTTAACGAAGCAATTTTTCTTTTGCAAGAGGGAGTAGCTTCAGCCGAACAGGTTGATAAAATTTTTAAATCCTGTTTCGGTCACAAAATGGGGCCATTAGAAACAGCAGATTTAATCGGATTAGATACAATTCTCTTCTCGATAGAAGTTTTGTACGAAAGCTTCAATGACAGTAAATATCGCCCCTGCCCTTTACTCAAAAAAATGGTAGATGCTGGATTGCACGGGCGAAAAAGCGGAAAAGGTTTCTATACCTACAATCATTAGTCATTAGAAATTACATAACATGAAAGCAGCTAAAGACAAAATCAAAAAATTCCTTTCTCAGTTTTTCGGCAACCATGACTTGCAGGATGATGAAGACATATTTGCTTTGGGATTCGTCAATTCCATGTTTGCCATGCAATTGGTGTTGTTTATAGAAAAAGAGTTTGAAGTTACGATCGAAAACGAAGACCTGGAATTTGCTAATTTCAGGAGTATCAACTCTATGACGGCGTTACTAGAACGGAAAACTACCGTACTGGCGAGAGAGTAAAAAATGTGATTTTAATGTTGACATTTGGAGGAATTAAGCGATACAATGAAACTAGAATTAAGCTCTCAGCAAAAAGACAATCGCTCCACTTTTAGAGCTTTCGTAGATGAAGAAATCGTTCCTCATGCCGATCGCATCGATCGCGAAGAAAGAACTACACCTGAAATCATCCAGAAACTAGCTCAAAAAGGATATTTAGGAGCCATATTACCCGAAGAATGGGGCGGCATGGGCATGGATGCGATCGCCTACGGTCTCCTAAACGAGGAAATCGGACGGGGATGTTCTTCGCTCAGGTGCTTGCTAACAGTTCATTCTATGGTCGCTCATGCCATTCTCAAATGGGGAAGTAAATTTCAAAAAGAGTATTGGCTGACTAAATTAGCATCCGGCGATGCGATCGCAGCCTTCGCATTGAGCGAACCTAACATAGGTAGCGATGCCAAAGCCGTAGAGACGACAGCAAAACTTTCTGGCGACTCTTATATCTTAAACGGGCAAAAAAAATGGATTACTTACGGACAAATTGCTGATGTTTTCTTAGTTTTTGCCAAGTGGGAAGGTAAACCCTCTGCTTTTTTAGTCGAAAAAAACAGTCCGGGACTCTCCATTAAACCAATTTTTGGAATGTTAGGTGTCAAAGGTTCGATGTTAGCAGAACTGCACCTAAATAATTGTCGAATTCCCCAAGAAAATCTCGTATGCAGGCAAGGTTTTGGTTTCTCCCACGTAGCATCTTCTGCACTTGATTTGGGACGATACAGTGTCGCGTGCGGTTGTGTAGGAATCGCTCAAGCTTGCTTAGAAGCCTGCATTGAATATACAAGTAAACGCAAGCAATTTGATGTTTATCTCAAAGAACATCAACTAATTCGACAAATGATTACTGAGGCGATCGCGAATATCAAAGCCGCCCGATTACTATGCTATCAAGCAGGTTATCTCAAAGATATTGGCGACCCCAACTCAATTATGGAAACCTCGATCGCCAAATATTTTGCTTCTACGATCGCAACTAAAGTAGCCAATGATGCCGTCCAAATTCACGGGGCAAATGGTTGCAGTAGTCAATACCCAGTTCAACGGTATTTACGGGATACAAAAATTATGGAAATCATCGAAGGTAGTACCCAAATTCAACAAATAACCATCGCTGAGTATGGTTATCAAGAATATATGTTCTCACAAAATCGGAATTCAAAATCTCAAGAATTAGTAGGAAGGAAGTGAAAAAATGATTAGTTTAAATTGTGCGCCAACAGACAATAAACAAGAAAAAACACAATCAATAAAATGTGTCGTTTGGGATTTGGATAACACCATCTGGAACGGCATATTGTTAGAAGGCGATCGAGTTTGCTTGCGACCCCATATACTCGATATCATCAAAACTTTGGATAGTCGAGGAATCTTACAATCCATCGCTAGCAAGAATGAATATAGTAGTGCGATCGCGAAACTTGAAGAACTACGATTGCACGAGTATTTTATCTATCCTCAGATCCATTGGAATTCTAAGGTTTCTTCAATTAAAGAAATTGCTAAATTAATTAATATCGGGACGGATGCGATCGCTTTCGTTGACGACCAAATTTTTGAACTCGAAGAAGTAAATTTTTCACTCCCTGAAGTCCTTTGTATTAATGTCGATCGCCTAGAATATCTACTAGAAATGCCAGAAATGAATCCTCGTTTTATCACAGAGGATTCCCAAAAAAGAAGGCAGATGTATATCAGCGATATCCAGCGAAATCAAGCTGAATCAGAATTCATCGGTTCGCAAGAAGAATTCTTAGCTACCCTAAATATGCACTTGACAATTTCTGCCGCTAAAGAAGAAGATTTACAGCGAGCCGAAGAACTAACAGTACGCACCAATCAACTAAACACAACAGGTTACACATATTCCTATGACGAACTGAATATGTTTAGTCGATCGGACAACCACAAATTGCTGATCGCCAGTTTAAATGATAAGTATGGAAATTATGGAAAAATCGGCTTAGCTTTGCTCGAATATTCCGACAGCTTCTGGACTATCAAACTCTTCCTCATGTCTTGTCGCGTTATGTCAAGAGGTGTCGGCACAGTTATGCTAAATTATCTGCTAGAACTCGCTAAAGACAATAACGTTCGATTGCGTGCAGAATTCCTTTCAAACAATCGAAATCGGATGATGTACATCGCTTATAAATTTTCTGGATTCAAAGAAATCGAGAACAACGGCGATCTGGTAATTCTCGAAAACGATCTAAAAACAATTCAACCTTACCCCAAATATATGAACATCGAAATCATCAATTAGAAAAATCAACATTCATCTGCGATCAAAAAAACTTACTAGGAGATTATAAAAAAATGGACATAAACAAACAACAAATACTAGCAAGACGCTATCAACTTTCCCCCAGCAAACAAGCACTTCTCGCCAAACGCTTGCGGGGAGAAATTCAGTCTGATTCCCCCATAAACTTTATTCCCAAACGCGACCTTACTGACTCTGCGCCGCTATCCTTTGCTCAACAAAGACTGTGGTTACTCCAACAAATCGATCGCACCAATTCTTCCTACAACGAACACGGAGCAATACAACTCAAAGGTGCGCTCAATATACCAGCACTAGAACGCAGCCTCAATGAAATTATAAAACGCCACGAATCCCTGCGAACTACTTTCAAAATGAGGGAAGAACAACCAGTTCAAATTATTTGTTCATCTCTAACTATAGAGTTACCAATAGTCGATTTATCTGACTTACCAAAATCAGAACAAAATAAACAAATTCAGCAACTTGCGATCGAACAAAGCCAATCTCCTTTTGACTTAGCGCAAGGGCCATTATTGCGCTGGATGCTGTTACAAATTGACCAACAAGATTACGTGCTGCTAGTCACCATGCACCACATTATTTATGATGGCTGGTGTTATGGCATACTGATGCACGAATTAGCAGCACTTTACCAAGCATTTTCTAATAATCAATCATCCCCTCTTAGCGAACTACCCATCCAGTATGCCGACTTTGCTTTATGGCAGCAACAATCCCTAAAAGGAGAGGTGCTGACAACACAAATTGCTTATTGGAAGCAGAAGTTGGGTAACACTCCTCCCGTGCTACAATTACCCACAGATTATCCTCGACCAGCCGTACAAACCTTCCGAGGTGCGAGGAAAACATTCTCTCTAACGGCGGAATTAACTAAAGCACTCAAGGCGCTAAGTCAGAACGAAGATGCGACTTTTTTCATGACCTTGTTAGCCGCTTTCAAAATCTTGCTCTATCGCTACACGGGAATTGAAGATATCGCGATCGGTTCCCCTATTGCTAACCGTAACCACACCGAGATAGAACAATTAATTGGCTGTTTTGTCAATACTTTAGTGCTGCGAACTGACTTATCTGGTAATCCTACTTTTCGGGAATTATTAATTCGAGTCCGTCAAGTGTGCGTGGGAGCATACGCTCATTGCGATGTACCATTTGAAAAGTTGGTAGAGACATTGCAACCGCAACGATCTTTGAGTTACACGCCTTTATTTCAGGTGATGTTTACACTTCAAAATACTCCGACATCAGTGTTAGAGCTATCGGGTTTGACGGTGAGTAGTCTGGAAAGTAACAACGGTACTGCGAAATTCGATTTGAGTTTGTATATCGAAGAAAGAGGAGAGGAATCAATCGTAACTATAGAATACAATACCGACTTATTCGAGATAGCTACAATTGCCAGAATGAGCCAGAATTTCCAGCAGCTACTTACAGGAATTGTTGCCAATCCCGATCGGCGAGTGCATGAATTACCACTATTAACATCATCTGAAAAACAGCAGTTGTTAGATTGGAATTGTACTCAGACAGATTATCCCAAAGATGCTTGTATTCACGAGCTATTTGAAATACAAGTAGAAAAAACACCAGATGCAGTTGCGATCGTATTTGAAGATCGACAGCTAACTTATCAAGAATTAAATCAACAAGCCGATCGATTGGCGGATTATCTGAGAGAATTAGGAGTGCGATCGGAAGTTTTGGTAGGAATTTGTGTAGAGCGATCGATTGAAATGGTAGTCGGACTTTTAGGCATTCTCAAGGCTGGTGGAGCTTACGTACCATTAGATCCAGCCTATCCCCAAGAGCGTCTGGCGTTCATATTATCCGATGCTCAAGTTTCAGTATTATTAACACGCAAAAATTTAATTAAAGAACTACCAGCTTTAAGTACCAAAATAACTCCATTAGTTGTTTATTTCGATGGTGAATGGGACACGATTTCTAATCTTAAATTTAAAATCCCCAATCCAAAATTGTCTGACAACCTCGCCTATGTCCTCTATACTTCAGGTTCTACAGGGACTCCCAAAGGCGTACTCGGTCGCCATCGCAGCGCCGTTAATCGCTTGAATTGGAATCCTTATCCTTTTGAACAAGGAGAGATTTGCTGTCAGAAAACATCATTAAATTTTATAGATTCAGTTTGGGAAATTTTTGCCCCATTGCTGCACGGACTGCGAACTATAATCATTGCTGATGAAATAGTAAAAGACCCTTATCGGTTGGTTCAAACTTTATCTCAACAACAGGTTCCACGCCTGGTTTTAGTCCCATCATTGTTGCGCGTCTTATTAGAAACTTTTCCCGATTTACAAAAGCGACTTCCCCAACTCAAGTATTGGGTTAGTAGTGGAGAAACTTTATCTGTGGAACTATGTCAACGTTTCCAAGAAAGGATGCCTCAAAGTATTTTAATTAACCTTTATGGTTCCTCCGAAGTATCCGCAGATGTGACGTGGTACGACACGAGTAAAAACCAATCTCTTTCTTCAATTCCGATCGGTCGTCCTATTTCTAATATGCAAGTATACGTGCTGGACGCACACTTACAACCCGTTCCGATCGGCGTTCCCGGCGAACTTTGTATTGGCGGCGATGGTTTAGCGCGAGGTTATCTCAATCGCCCAGAATTAACAGCGGAAAAGTTTATTCCCAATCCGTTTAGCAGTGAAAATGGCGCTTATCTTTATCGAAGTGGAGACATCGGTCGTTATCTATTTAATGGGGAGATTGAGTATTTAGGACGTAGCGATCGCCAAATCAAACTTCGCGGTTTTCGCATTGAATTAGGGGAGGTTGAAAATGTACTTACCCAACATCCATTAGTAAAACAAGCTGTGGTTATTCTCAGAGAAGATGAAGTAGATAACAAGCGCTTAGTTGCTTATATTGTCTCAGATAATATTAACCTAGAACTACGCAGTTTTCTAGCAGAAAAATTACCAGATTACATGGTTCCATCTGTTGTCATACAGTTGGAGGCATTACCTTTAACACCTAACGGAAAAGTAGACTATCGCGCCCTACCAATACCGGAAAATCGCCGTGATTTGAAACAGGATTACGTAATGCCTCAAACTGAAGTAGAACGACTGATTGCTGAGGTTTGGCAAGAAATATTGCAGTTGGAAAAAGTGGGGATTAATGATAATTTTTTTGAAATTGGCGGGCATTCGTTACTTTTGGTCAAAGTTCAAGCAAAATTGCATAAGGTTTTAGATCGAAATATTTCTGCGATCGACTTATTTAAGTATCCCAGTATAAAGATGTTGGCGGAATATTTGAGCCAAAAACAGGATGGGGAGCAACCAATGTTTGAAGAAGTTAATAGCTATGTCAGGAAGCAAGAACAAGCGGCAGCCAGACAAAAAGAACTGTTTAAACAAGCTAGGAATCGGTAAGAAAATTAAGATATTTTTTAGGAGAGGTTGCAATGGATAACTGGGAAGGAGAGGGTATGTTGGAACCAATTGCTATTATTGGCATGGCGGGTCGTTTTCCTGGCGCTAAAAATGTCGATGAATTTTGGCTAAACTTGTGTGATGGAGTCGAGTCTATTTCATCGTTTAGTGATGAAGAATTGAGGACTGTGGCCGTAGAAGAGAGTTGGCTGAATGACTCTAATTATGTGAAAGCTGGGTTCGTATTGGATGATATCGAGATGTTTGATGCTGCGTTTTTTGGTATGCTGGCAAAAGAAGCTGAAATTACAGATCCGCAACATCGTCTTTTTTTAGAGTGTGCTTGGGAAGCTTTAGAAAATGCGGGGTATGACCCGGAACGATACGCAGGTTTGGCTGGTGTTTATGCGGGTGCTAACCTGAGTACGTATCTGCTAAATAATATTATTTCAAATCGGGATTTATTCGGCTCGTTGGGTTATCTACCATTGGGAATTGGTAATAATCAAGACTTTTTAGCTACTCGAATTTCTTATAAACTAAACTTGAAAGGGCCGAGTATTAATGTTAATACCGCTTGTTCTACATCATTAGTTGCAGTTCATTCGGCCTGTCGGGGATTGTTGAGTTACGAATGCGATATGGCTCTAGCTGGTGGAGTTTCAATTCAAGTTCCTCAAAAACAAGGTTATTTTTATCAAAAAAGTGGGATCTTTTCTACCGACGCTCATACTCGCGCTTTTGATGCTAAAGCCGGAGGAACTACTTTTGGTAATGGAGTAGGTATTGTTGTACTTAAGAGATTAGAAGATGCTTTGGCAGATGGCGATCGCATTTATGCGGTGATTAAAGGTTCAGCTATTAATAATGATGGTTCCGCAAAAGTTAGTTATACAGCGCCCAGTGTTTCGGGCCAAGCTAAGGTAATTGCTCAGGCGCAAGCGATCGCGCGTTTCGCTCCTGAAACTATCACTTATATAGAAACTCACGGAACTGGTACTTCTTTGGGAGATCCGATCGAAATTAGAGCGCTGCAAGAAGTGTTTGAATCGCAAACTAAGCAGAAGGGTTTCTGTGCGATCGGATCTGTAAAAACTAATGTCAGTCATTTGAATACAGCCGCCGGAATAACGGGATTAATCAAAACAGTTTTGGCGCTCAAACATCAGAAAATACCAGCTAGTTTGCACTTTGAAAAACCAAATCCCGAAATTGATTTTGCCAACAGTCCGTTTTATGTCAATACCACCCTCCGTGAATGGAAAACAGACGGAATGCCTCGTCGTGCGGGAGTCAGTTCTTTCGGCATTGGCGGTACTAATGCTCATGTCGTTTTAGAAGAATTTCCAAATCTTAAGGTAGCAGAGAACAAAGGGAGAAAGTATCAATTGTTGATTCTTTCTGCTAAAACAAGTTCGGCTTTGGAAACAGCAACGGCAAATTTAGCGGCACATTTAAAACAGCATCCAGACCTCAATTTAGCTGATGTAGCTTATACGCTGCAAGTGGGTCGTAAAGTATTCGATTATCGCCGAATGTTGGTATGTCAAAATATTGACGACGCTGTACAAATGCTGACTCTAGAAAGTGAGGGGAAAGAAAATACAAAAATATTAATTCCCGATATTTCCCACTCCCATCACGAGGATTCTGGTAATCGTCCTGTCGTGTTTATGTTTTCCGGTCAAGGGGTGCAGTATGCGAACATGGCGCGAGAACTTTACCAGACTGAATCTACTTTTACTTGTGCTATTGATGATTGTTGCAAACTCCTAATACCGCACTTGGGAATAGACTTGCGTACCGTTTTGTATCCAAGTGAAGTAGGGGAAGAAGAAGCCGCACAACAACTAAAACAAACTTATATTACTCAGCCAGTATTATTTATAATTGAGTACGCTTTAGCTCAGTTGTGGATGTCCTGGGGCGTGCTTCCTGAAGCTGCGATCGGTCATAGTATTGGCGAGTACGTTGCAGCAACTCTTGCTGGTGTATTTTCCCTGGAAGATGCCTTGATATTAGTTGCTACTCGCGGGAGATTGATGCAGCAACTACCTGCTGGTGCAATGCTGGCTGTACCTCTATCGGAACAGGAAATAGAACTAAGTGAAGAACTTTCTCTGGCTGTAATTAATGCACCATCTTTGTGTGTAGTTTCTGGTTCTATAAAAGCTGTTGACGAGCTGCAAAATCGTTTGATGGAGCTCGGTTTAGATTGTCGTCGTTTGCATACTTCTCATGCTTTTCATTCTGATATGATGGAACCAATTATTGGGCCTTTCATCACCGAAGTTAGAAAAGTCAAACTAAAGGCTCCTCAAATTCCTTTCATATCCAATGTAACTGGCACTTGGATTACTGAAATGGAAGCAACAGATCCGAATTATTGGGGGAAACATCTACGCCAAACTGTGCGTTTTGGTGACGGGATTGCTGAGTTGCTAAAAGAACCAAAGCGTATCCTGCTGGAAGTTGGCCCTGGACGCACTTTGAGTACATTTGCTAGAGATTGTTTGGAGGAAAATACTCAAACAATTGTACTTTCTTCGTTGCGTCATCCGAAAGATAGCCAGTCAGATATAGCATTCTTGCTGAACGCATTGGGAAGACTTTGGCTAGCTGGCGTGTCAGTTAATTGGCCGGAATTTTATCGCCACGAGCGACGCGATCGCATTCCTTTACCTACTTATCCCTTTGAGCGAAAAAGATATTGGATTGAACCTTCTAATCCAGCCGTTCATGACAATAAGTTCACAGAAGTAGATCGTACAATCGAGGAGGAAAATGTAGGCGATCGCGAGATTGAAGAGATTATGGCTCAACAAATTGAGATAATTTTTCAACAACTGGATCTACTAAAAATGTATGGCTAGCTTTCATGCTTCATGGTTCATCTAACTAATGACTAATAATTAAGGAAATTCCCATGTCTGACTCCCAACTCAACCAAAAACTGAATTCATCAATACATCCCTCGCAGACTGACAAAACCCTGTCAGTCTTAAAAGAAATTGTCGGTAAAGCAATGGGAGTAAGCTCTTCTGAAATAGACGATCGGACTAATTTTCTAGAACTCGGTTTTGAGTCCGTGCAATTACTCCAAATAAATGGCGCAATCAAAAAAGCATTTGGTCTCAATATTTCTTTAAAATTATTAATTGAAAATAGCTCTACTATTAACGAATTAGCCGTCTACATATCTCAGCAAATGCCGTCGATAGAGCCAACATTAACGCCCGATCGACCCGAAACAAATAACTCAAAACCAAAGAAAGAAGAATCGCTATTGCCAGAAAAGTATCTCGATCGACAAACTGATAATACAGCTATTAAACGTTTGATGGCGCAGCAACTTGAGGTGATGTCCAAACAACTGGAATTTCTGCGCGAAAACATTTCACCAAAGCAGAAACAACCTACACGCATACCTACCGAAACTATCGAACCGGAACGGCCGAAACAAATTCCAATCCAAAATTCAAAATCCAAAATTCAAAATTTTCCCAGTTCCGCCAATTTAACTCCACGCCAAAAAGAACATTTAGACGCATTAATCGCACGGGTGATCGAACGCACTCAAGCATCGAAAAACTTGACGCAAAACGATCGCGTTCATCATGCTAATTCCCGATCGGTATTAGGATTTCGTCCTTCAATCAAAGAAATGGTATATCCCATCTATCCCCAAAGAAGTTCGGGTGCGAGAATTTGGGATATTGATGGGAATGAATATATAGATATGTCAATGGGATTTGGCGCACTTTTATTCGGTCATTCTCCATCTTTTATTATTAATGCAATTCAAGATTATGTTCACCAAGGAATACAACATGGCCCACAATCAGCTTTGGCCGGTAAAGCTGCTCAGTTAGTTTGCGAATTAACAGGTCAAGAAAGGGCTTGTTTTTGTAATGACGGCAGCGAAGCGGTAATGGGAGCAATTCGCATCGCTCGCGCCATTACAGGGCGCGAAAAGATTGCTTTTTTTGCAGGTTCCTATCACGGAACTTTGGATGAAGTTTTGGTTGCCGGAGTACCTAGTGAAGATGGAAAGTTGCGTTCGATTGCGATCGCTCCTGGTATTCCGCAACATAAAGTTGAACAAGTAATAGTTCTAGATTACGGAAATCCCAAATCACTAGATATTATCAGATCTCACGCTAGTGAACTAGCTGCTATTTTGGTGGAGCCAATTCAAAGCGCTAAACCGGATTTACAACCTAAAGAATTCTTACATGAATTGAGACAATTAACTCAAGAAATGGGAATTGTTTTAATTTTCGATGAAGTGATTACCGGATTTCGGATGCACCCAGGCGGGATGCAAGCGTTGTGGAATATTCGAGCTGATATCACAACTTATGGTAAAGCAATTGGTGGTGGAATGCCGATCGGAGTAATAGCTGGTAAGGCTACTTTTATGGACGCATTAGATGGTGGATTTTGGAGTTATGGAGATGCGTCTTATCCTGAAGTGGAAGTTACTCACTTTGCAGGTACTTTTTTTAAGCATCCTCTCGTGATGGCTGCTACTTTGGCGGCACTCACTCACCTTAAGAATAGCGGCGCAAAACTGCAAGAAGAGTTAACTACCAAAACTATAAAACTCGTCAATACGCTCAATACTTACTTCGAGCAAAAACAGTTACCAATTCAGGTAGTTCATTTTGGTTCTCTCTTCCGTTTTGCTTATTCTCCTACCCTAAATTGGATGGATTTATTCTTTTATCATTTGCTAGAAAAGGGAATCTTTGCTTTAGAAAACCGGAGACTTTTCTTATCTACCGCTCATACTGATGAAGATATCGAGCGGATGATTCAAGCAGTTAAGGAAAGTATAAGCGAAATGCAAGAAGGTGGATTTTTACCACCGGAGGTTTTATGTAGGGGCAGTGCCCCCGTGCCTGCCCCAAACCCAAAAGGGGCAACCACAGGGGGATTGCCCCTACAAGAGAATGAAACTGCTCTGCCCAGGGAAGGGGGACTCCAAACTCTGCCCCTAACAGAAGCACAAAAAGAACTTTGGGTAATGGCACAAATGGGAGAAAATGTCTCCCGTGCTTACAACCAATCAACGACAATTCATCTGCGCGGTTCGTTCAATTTGGTAGCAGCACGTAAGGCAATTCAAGAAGTAGTAGATCGCCACGAAGCATTGGGAGCAACCTTTAGCCCGTCAGGAGATTATCAACAAATTAATTCGACTCTGACTATCAACATTCCGGTAGTAGATTTCTCGACTTTAGATGACAGCGATCGCGCCACACATTTAGAGGAATTTTTAGCTACAGAAGCACGACAAACTTTCAATCTTGAAACTGGCCCTTTAGTCCGCACCCAAATCGTCAAATTAGAAGAAAAACATCATCTTTTAGTGCTGACAGTTCATCACATTATTGCTGATGGTTGGTCATTGGGAGTTTTGCAACAAGAACTAGCCGCAATTTACACAGCCGAATGGCAAGCGATCGCACATCAACTCCCACAACCAATGCAGTTAAGCGAATACGTTCAATGGGAAGCAAGCCAGCAGGAAAGTGCAAAAATGGCAAAAGCTGAGGCTTATTGGTTGCAGCAATTTTCCAGTTCCGTTCCGGTGTTAGAATTACCAACCGATCGTCCGCGACCATCAGTTAATCGCTATGTCGGTACTAGACAAAGTTTCATACTGGATACATCTTTTTATGACGCTTTGAAAAACGCAAGTATCAAGTTTAAAAGCACCTTATTTACAACAGCTTTGGCTGGATTTTTGGCATTACTGCACCGATTGACGGGTCAGGAAGATATCGTGATTGGTATCCCTTCAGCCGGACAATTATCTGTCGAAGGTGAATCTCTTGTCGGTCACTATGTGAACTTATTGCCAATCCGCAGTCAAGTTGGGACAAACCCAACATTTACACAATATTTAAGTTCAATAAAACAGGTGTTATCCGATGCTTATGACCATCAAATTTATCCGTTTATTAGGTTGGTTAAGAAATTAAATCTGCCAAGAGATACCAGTCGTCCACCTTTAGTGACAATACTATTTAATTGGGATCGACCTATGGCTACCTTAGAGTCTTTTAGCCAAAAAGTAGAGTTTGTCAGAAATACGACCAATTCTTCCATCTCGGATATTTTTCTGGATATCCACCAACAAAATGACGAACTTGTAGTCGATTGTGAATACAACACCGACTTATTTGACTCGCAAACTATTGAACGGTGGATGAAACATTGGCAAACTTTGCTAGAAAGCATTTTTGCTAATCCAGAACAGCGAGTTTGGGATTTACCTTTACTGAAATCACCCGAAATAAAACAGTTGTTGTTGGAATGGAATGATACTCAAACTGACTATCCTCAACACTGCATTCACGAACTTTTTGAAGCACAAGTGGAATGCACGCCTGATGCTGTGGCGGTGATGTTTGAAAACCAAAGTTTGACTTATCGAGAACTGAATGCTAAGGCTAATCAACTAGCACATTACCTACAAAAATTGGGGGTTAATTCGGAAGTAATAGTCGGGATCTGTTTAGAGAGATCCCTCGATCCGATCGTCGCAATTTTGGGTGTTCTCAAAGCAGGTGGCGCATACCTACCCCTCGATCCGAATTATCCCCAAGAACGACTAGATTTCATGTTGTCAGATGCTCAATTGTCGGTACTGATTACTCATTCGTCATTAGTTAAAAACTTTCCCAAAATGACGGTACTTTGCTTGGATACTGACTGGGAAATTATCCAGCAAGAAAGCCAAGAAAATCCTGTCAATTCTTCTACAATTGATAATGTGGCTTATGTAATTTATACCTCTGGTTCAACTGGTAAGCCTAAAGGAGTTTTAGGTTTGCATAGAGGCGCTATCAATCGTTTTTATTGGATGTGGCAAACTTATCCTTTTAAAGAAGAAGAAGTTTGTTGTCAGAAAACATCGTTAAACTTTGTAGATTCTGTTTGGGAGATTTTTGGGCCATTACTGCAAGGAATACGGACGATTATTATCAGCGATCGCATTCTCAAAGACCCTCATCAGTTCGTAGAAACTCTCGCCAACAATCAAGTAACCCGACTTGTCTTAGTTCCTTCTTTACTGAGGTTACTTTTAGATACGTTTGCTGACTTGCAAAAACGGCTACCAAAATTAAATTTTTGGGTAACGAGTGGAGAAACACTTTCGGTAGAATTATTACAAAAGTTTCAGCAGATTTTACCTAAAAGTACGCTGTTAAATCTTTACGGTTCTTCCGAAGTTTCGGCTGATGTCACTTGCTATAATATCGATCCGCAAAATAAAGTTAATTCGCAAGTTTTAATAGGTCGTGCGATCGCTAATACCCAAATCTATGTCCTAGACAAAAATTTACAACCTGTTCCCATTGGTATACCTGGTGAACTATATGTCGGTGGCGCAGGATTGGCGCGAGGTTATCTCAATCGTCCCGAATTAACATTGGAGAGATTCATTCCTAATCCATTAGCAAGCGTTCATACTGAACTATCTACAAAACTGTACAAAACTGGCGATTTGGTTCGCTATTTACCAGATGGCAATTTGGAATTTCTCGGACGCATCGATAACCAAGTCAAAATTCGTGGTTTTAGGATCGAATTAGG
Organism: Kamptonema formosum PCC 6407; assembly: GCF_000332155.1. Classification (GTDB taxonomy): domain Bacteria; phylum Cyanobacteriota; class Cyanobacteriia; order Cyanobacteriales; family Microcoleaceae; genus Kamptonema; species Kamptonema formosum. The sequence continues at coordinate 1,003,484 of NZ_KB235898.1, forward strand.
AGAAATTGAAGCGGTACTAGCTCAACATCCATCTGTGCGACAGGTAATAGTTTTGGCTAGGGAAAATGAAATAAATAATCAGCAATTGGTGGCTTATCTCATATCCGATCCAGAACAGGCGATCGCAGTCAGCGAACTTCATCGCCTGCTGCAAGAAAAGCTGCCTAACTATATGATACCATCTGCTTTCATTGTGTTAGAAACTTTACCATTACTACCCAATGGTAAAGTAGACTGTCGAGCGCTACCAGCACTAGAACAAGCGCGTCCAAAATTGGAAGCAGCTTATCAAGCACCGCGAACGGAAATAGAACAAACGATTGCTGCTATTTGGCAAGAATTCCTTCATTTAGAAGAAGTAGGTATTCAGGATAACTTCTTCGATTTGGGGGGTGATTCATTGCTCTTAGTTCGCGTTCATAGCCAGATGCAAAAAATATTTCAGCGAGAGTTTTCTTTAGTTGGAATGTTTCAATATCCAACTATTGGCTACTTAGCTGAATATTTAATTAAGGAGGAAAACAAACAGCGATCCTATGCAAATAATTCTCAATCATCTATAACTCCGACAGATTCCATCAACCGCCGCCGACAAGTCCGACAAGAACATCGAGCAGCAAGACAAAGAAGAGAGTAGTCTTAGAAGCTTTCCAATATCTTCAACCCAAATAAGTAGGAAAAACTGATGTTAAACAAACAAGAAATGCTGACAATCAAAACCTCCTTTGAACCCGAAAACACGAGCACATATAGTATCAAACAAAAAACAATTGAACTCTTCGATCCATCTACTATAACTGGCTCTTTAGAAGAAACGATCGAGATGCAAATTAAAGCTGTAACTCGCGAATTCTTAGCTAACAATAAAACCAACACTGATATTGATTTTCAAACGTTAACCCAAAACTTTTGCGATCCTGAAATTCCCATAGAACCAGCTAGTTTTGAAAGCTACCTCGAATATTTATCCAGCAACGTAATTAGCCATTCAATCCACACATCATCGCCGCGATTTATCGGTCACATGACTGCCGCACTTCCCTATTTCGTGCAGCCTCTAGCTAAACTGATGACGGCGATGAATCAAAACGCAGTTAAAATAGAAACTGCTAAAGCTTTTAGTCCTTATGAACGTCAAGCTTTAGCGATGATTCATCAACTGATTTACAACTTTAGCGATCGCTTTTACGCCCAGCATATTCAAAATAGTGAGAGTACATTAGGAATTTTGCTGTCTGGAGGTACTACAGCGAATATCACGGCACTTTGGTGTGCCAGAAATAATTTTTTAGGGCCAAAAGATGACTTTCTTGGTATAGAAAAGGAAGGTTTAACAGCCGCCTTAGATTATTATGGCTACAAAGGTGCGGTAGTAATCGGTTCGGACTTAATGCACTATTCGTTTGAAAAAGCGGCCGATTTGTTGGGTATTGGTACGCGAGGTTTGATTAAAATTAAGAGCGATCGCAACAATCGGATTGACATTCCAGCGCTTCGTCAAGCCGTCGCAGATTGCCGCCACCAAAACAAGCATATTATCGCGATCGTAGGTATTGCTGGCACTACAGACTCAGGTGGAGTCGATTCTCTTTCCGATATGGCGGAGATTGCGCGAGAAGCAAACGTTCACTTCCATGTCGATGCCGCTTGGGGTGGGCCAGTGATTTTTTCGCAACAGCATCGGCATAAACTTTTTGGGATCGAACGTGCTGATTCGGTGACGATTGATGGACATAAACAAATGTATTTGCCAATGGGTATTGGCATGGTGTTTTTGCGCGATCCGATAATGGCACAAGCAATCGAAAAAAATGCCAGTTATACCATGCGTAAAGGTTCTTTTGATTTAGGTAAACGCGCTTTGGAAGGTTCTCGACCGGCAATGGCATTATTCCTTCATGCTGGACTAAACTTAATTGGGGTAAAGGGATATGAATTTTTGATTGATGAAGGAATTCGCAAGACCCAATATATGGCCGATCGCATTCGCAGTCTAGCAGAATTTCAGTTATTAGCAAAACCGGAGATTAACCTTTTAATTTACCGTTATATACCGGAGTCATTGCGAGAGAGTGCGGCTAAAAATAAGTTAACTGAAAGCGAAAATCAGCTAATCAATAGATTTAACGAACGACTTCAAAAAGCTCAGCGCCAAGCAGGTCGTAGTTTTATTTCGCGGACAACTAAAACCACGATCTGTTCTGGAAAAGAAATTCCAATTATCGCATTGCGAGCAGTAATTGCCAATCCACTCACCACTGAAAATGACATTGATGCAGTTTTAAACGACCAGATCGAGATTGCTTTAGAGATTTCGATGCCTAATTTTCTAGAAACTACAGAAAATGTAGCTTAGTAAATGTTTGAAAATTCCCGATACAACAACACTCAACTTATGTACTCAGCAAATTCATCTTTGGCAGAAAATTCTCGCTCTCTTTATAATAATTGGGCTTTTGCTTACCCAGTAAGCAAAGAGGGAATAGAACTTTGGCTAGATTTTATGCAGGAACATATCTTCAAACATCTTCCAAAGGAAGCGTACCTTTTAGACATTGGCTGTGGAAAAGGAGAAATAGTAAAAAGTCTGATTGAAAAAGGTTATCAAGTAACCGGATTGGATATCTCCGAAGAAATGTTAAATTATGCTCGCGAGAATGTACCTAATGGTCAATTTATCCGAGATGACATCCGCTTTTGTAAATTGCCATCTAACTTTGATGCAATTGTTTCATCAAATAATGTCTTCAGCTATATATTGACTCTTGAAGATTTGACAAAAGCTTTCCAAAACGTTTATTCAGCACTTGGAAAAAATGGCTGGTTTGGGTTTGATTTGAGTGAGGGAGAACGAGCTTCAGACCCTAGTAATTCAGTTGAAGATGAATTTATTGGTGAAATAGCAGATGATTATGTTTGGCTTCAGCATTCCAGTCATTCTCCCGATGGTAAATCATGCCAAGTCAAGCACGTAACCTTCCGATTACTGAATGGAAACTGGGAACGTTCAGATGTGAATTTTGCACAACGAGGTTATTCTCGTTCGGAAGTTGAATCTGCCCTAGAAAAGGTAGGATTTGAGAAAGTTACAATCTACGATCTAGCCAAAGACTTTCCAATCAATATCCTTAAAGACTCAAGGATAATATACGTTTTTCGTAAACCTTAGCTTCAGAGCGTGTTTGCCAAGTTTACTTGGATAATGAGGAACAGTAATGCCCATGAATAGTTCAAATCAATTTAATCGTTTTGATGGAAAGGATGAAATCGCAATCGTCGGTATGGCGGGGCGTTTTCCCGGTGCTAAAAACGTTGATGATTTTTGGCAAAACTTGCGCGATGGGGTAGAATCAATTTCTTTTTTCACAGATGAAGAACTGATATCTACAGGTACAGACTCAGCCTTACTCAATGACTCTAAATATGTCAAAGCAGGCACTATACTGGAAGATATAGAACTATTTGACGCGGCATTTTTCGGCTTTACACCTAGAGAAGCTGAAATCGCAGATCCCCAACAGCGTCTTTTCTTAGAATGTGCTTGGGAAGCTTTAGAAAATGCTGGTTACGATTCGGAAAGTTATCCAGGTCAAATTGGTTTATTTGCAGGTGTAACTCTGAGCAGTTACTTATTTTATAACCTGTATTCCAATCGCAATTTAATAGAATCACTCGATCCGTTCCAAGTGTTAATTGGAAATGACAAAGACCACCTTTGTACGCAAACTTCTTACAAATTAAACCTCAAAGGGCCGAGCATCAACGTTCAAACTACCTGTTCTACTTCATTGGTTGCCGTTCACTTAGCTTGCCAAAGTTTGCTCAATGGTGAAAGCGATATAGTGTTAGCTGGTGGTGTTTCAATTCAAGTACCACAAAAAACTGGTTATCGCTATCAAGAAGGAGGAATTAATTCTCCTGACGGACATTGCCGAGCTTTCGATGCAAATGCTCAAGGAACTATTTTTGGCAGTGGTTTAGGTATTGTTGTCTTGAAACGATTAGAAGATGCTGTAGCGGACGGAGATTGTATTCATGCAGTTATTAAAGGTTCCGCGATTAATAATGATGGTTCTTTAAAGGTTGGTTACACAGCGCCCAGTGTAGAAGGTCAAAGGGAGGTGATTTTAGAAGCACTTGCTTTAGCTGGAGTGGAAGCTGAAACTATTAGTTATATTGAGGCGCATGGAACGGGAACTTCCTTGGGAGATCCGATCGAAATTGAAGCTCTAAACCAAGCTTTTCGTACCAACACCGATCGGAATAATTTTTGTGCGATCGGTTCGGTTAAAACGAATGTTGGGCATTTGAATACCGCTGCTGGAATAACAGGTTTAATCAAAACTATTCAAGCACTTAAACACAAACAAATACCTCCCAGTTTGCATTTTCAACAACCCAATCCCCAAATAGATTTTGCCAATAGTCCCTTCTACGTTAATACTAAGTTATCGGCATGGAAAACTAACGGCAATCCGCGTCGTGCTGGAGTCAGTTCTTTTGGAATTGGCGGAACAAATGCTCATGTAATTTTAGAAGAAACTCCAGCAGTTGAAGCTTCTAGTTCCTCACGTCCTTGGCAGTTATTGCTACTGTCAGCAAAAACCAATACAGCATTAGAGACTGCAACTGCGAATTTAGCCACATATTTACAACTGCATCCCCACTCAAATATTGCTGATGTTGCCTACACATTGCAAGTCGGTCGTCGGGCTTTTGAGCATCGCCGAATGGTAGTTTTTCAAGATATTGAAGATGCCATAAATACGCTAACTAATTTAGATCCGCAACGAGTTTTCACGCACTACCAAAAGCCCTCTCACCGTCCAATCGTATTCATGTTTTCTGGACAGGGCGCACAATATGTAAATATGGGGCGAGAACTCTATGAAGTTGAGCCGACATTTCGAGAACAAATAGATATCTGTTCGGATATTCTCAAACCTCATTTAGGTATCGATCTGCGTTCAATTCTATATCCCAGCGAAGCACAAACCGCAGCCGCTTCTCAGCAATTAGAACAAACTGCAATTACTCAACCAGCTATATTTGTTGTTGAATACGCGATCGCAAAGTTGTGGATAGAGTGGGGAGTAAATCCTGTAGCGCTAATTGGACACAGTATAGGCGAATATGTAGCTGCTACTTTAGCAGGTGTTTTCTCCCTAGAATATGCCTTGTTTTTAGTAGCAATTAGAGGTCAATTGATGCAGGAATTGCCCTCTGGAAGTATGCTTGCCGTGCCGCTTCCAGAACAAGAAGTTCAGCCATTCTTGGGCAAAGAACTTTCTTTAGCAGCAGTTAACGCGCCATCCTCGTGCGTCGTTTCAGGCTCGACAGAAGCGATCGAAACATTGCAAAACAAGTTAAATTCTCAAGCTATAGACTGTCGCCGCTTACATACATCTCATGCTTTCCATTCTGAGATGATGCAACCGATTTTGGAACAGTTTACACTTGCTATTAAAAAAGTGAAGCTGAATCCGCACCAAATTCCTTTTATTTCCAATGTAACTGGCACTTGGATAACAGAAAATGAAGCCACAAATCCCAGCTATTGGAGCAAACATCTGCGCCAAACAGTGAGATTTTCTGCCGGAATTTCCGAGTTGTTGAAACAGCCGGAAGCAATATTTTTGGAAGTTGGGCCGGGACGGACTTTAAGCTCTTTAACTAAGCGGCATTTAGAACCAGATACCAAGCATCTCGTGCTAAATTCCTTACATCATCCTCAAGAAAAACAATCCGATGTTGCCTTATTATTAAACGCATTAGGTCGGCTTTGGATGGCAGGTATAAAGATAGATTGGTCGGGTTTTTATACTCATGAATCGCGTCATCGTCTCCCCCTACCTACCTATCCTTTCGAGCGCCAACGTTATTGGATTGATGCTAAATCGCCATCATTATCTGCGAGTAATAACTCAATAACATCCGATAAAAAGGATCGATGGCTAGTGTTTGTTGATGAATCTGGTGCAGGTTCCCAATTACTTAATAAATTGGAAGAAAAATGTCAAAATGTAATTACGTTAAAGTTGGGAGAACAATTTGCTAAAGTTAGCGAAGGAATTTATACCCTTAATCCCCAAAACCAAGACGATATTGATGCTTTACTGGCAGAACTAATACCGGAGACAAAATCATCCCAGCAAACAGACTCATCCCCGCGCTATTTAAGACCAATCCTCAGCAATTCATATATTCCACCTACTAACGAATTAGAACAACAAATTGCCGAAATGTGGCAAGAAGTTATCGGTATTAAACAAGTCGGTATTCACGATAATTTCTTTGAGTTAGGAGGAGATTCACTTATCGCTACCCAATTAGTTTCGCGATTGCGATCGCACTTCCCAGTTGAACTACCACTGCGCGACCTTTTACTTCAAGCATCCACTGTCGCTAAACAAGCAGAAATGCTTGACCAACTTCTTCTAGAAAAAATTTCTGACTTATCTGACGAAGAAGTTGAAGCTTTTTTGGCTAATCCATAAAAGTCTATACAGCCATTCTCAGGTATATGAGGTATGAGTCGTAAATTGGTAATTGGAGTTGTAGGCGCTTACCTCATTTACTACATAAGCAGGATAAGAGGGCTAAAGCCCAACTACGTACCTTTTTAAATACCTGCGTTCATCTATTCTTCATCTGCGCTTAAATTAAAATCATGGAAAACCAAACGTCTAATCTATCAGCAACCAAAAAAGCCCTTCTGGAAAAATGGAAGGCAGGGAAATTGAGAAGTTATGCTATTCCCAAGCGACCAAATTGTAACCAGATACCCTTATCTTTTGCCCAGCAAAGACTCTGGTTTATCGATCGACTTTATGAGGGAAGTTCCTTTTATAATATTCCAACTGCAATTCATTTAAAGGGACTGCTTGATGTGACGGCGCTTAAGCAAAGTCTCAATGAAATTATGAAGCGTCACGAAGGTTGGCGGACGAGTTTTGTAATAGTAGATAGGCAACCCTTTCAGGCGATCGCATCTAAATTAACCTGGGAATTACCGATCGTCAACCTCGAACATTTATCTGGTAAAAATTGGGATATTGAAGTTCAAAAAATAGCAAGCGAGGAAGCTAAAAAACCTTTTGATTTATCCCAAGCGCCTCTGGTACGGGCAACTTTGCTGCGTCTAAGCGAAACAGAACATATTTTCCTTTTGACCATGCACCACATCGTCTCCGATGGATGGTCTATCTCAGTGTTTGCAGGGGAATTGGCAACGCTGTATGCGGCGTTTTTCACAGGTCAATCTCCGTTATTACCCGAACTTCCTATCCAGTATGCAGATTTTGCAATTTGGCAGCGCGATCGCTTGCAAGGTGAATTACTCGCTACCCAACTCAATTACTGGAAACAACAACTAGGCGGTGATTTACCTGTATTGCAATTGCCTCTCGATCGTTCCAGACCTACTATTACCACATTTAATGGTGCAAAGCAATACTTTACTTTTTCCAAAAGTCTAACAGAGGCACTAAGTAAATTATGTCAGCAAGAAGAAGCCACTTTATTTATGACTTTGCTGACCGCTTTTAATACTTTACTTTACCGCTATACAGAGCAAGAAGATATCCTCATCGGTTCTTCAATTGCTAATCGTAATCAAGCAGAATTAGAAGGAATACTTGGCTTATTTGTCAATACATTGGTAATGCGAAATGACCTCAGCGGCAACCCAAGTTTTCGCACGCTTTTGAGTCGGGTACGCGGGGTAACTCTCGACGCTTACGCACATCAGGATTTGCCTTTCGAGAAGCTAGTAGAGGAATTGCAACCCGATCGAGATTTAAGCCGAAATCCTTTGTTTCAGGTCATGTTTGTACTGCAAAATACCCCGAAGTCTGAGCGAGAGATTGCTGGGTTAACTTTGCGTAGTTTGGAGTTTGATAGTGGCACATCTCAGTTTGACATTTTCCTGTCTATTAGTGAATCTAAGGAAGGATTAACTGGATTTCTAGAGTATAGTACAGACTTATTTGATGTGGCAACAATCACAGGACTAATCGACAATTTTCAAACTTTACTGGAAAGCATCGTTGCTAATCCAGATTGCCCAATTTCTGAATTACCAATCCTAACTACCCAACAGCGAGAAAAACTATTATTGGAGTGGAATAATACTCAAACGACTTATCCGCAAGATGCCTCTCTCCATCAATTATTTGAATGGCAAGTACAGGATTTTCCTGAGAGTTTAGCATTGATCGATAGCTCCGAAAAAATAACCTATCGACAACTCAATCAAAAAGTCAATCAACTTGCACATTATTTACAAAAATTGGGAGTAACAACTGAAACTTTAGTAGGAATTTGTCTGGATCGATCGGTGGAAATGATAGTGGGAATTCTGGCAATACTGAAAGCTGGCGGTGCTTACATTCCTCTCGATCCAAATTATCCAGCAGATCGTCTTTCTTTCATGCTTTCTGATTCGCAAGTTTCGTTAGTTATCAGTCATTCATCATTAATCGATCGCTTTCAAAAAATACAGGTTGTCTGTCTAGATAATGACTGGGAAATTATCGATCGCGAAAGTCAAGAAAATCCTGCCATCATATCTAAAAGTGACAATCTTGCTTATGTAATCTACACTTCGGGTTCAACTGGAACTCCTAAAGGCGTTCTTGGCACTCACCGAGGTACAGTTAATGGGTTAAACTGGTTGTGGAAAACTTATCCCTTTGAAAGTGAAGAGATTTGTTGTCAGAAAACAGCTATTAGTTTTGTAGATTCAGTTTGGGAAATTTTTGCTCCCTTACTCCAAGGAATTCCCACTGTTATTATTCCCGATGCAATTGTCAAAGACACTAAACTATTCCTAGAAACGCTCGATCGCCATCACGTTACGCGAGTCATACTTGTTCCTTCCTTGCTGCGGCTAATTGTAGATACTTACGGTAATTTAACCAAGAAATTGTCGAACTTGAAACTTTGGATAACCAGTGGAGAAGCACTAACTCTCAACTTAGCACGATCGTTCACAAAATTGCTTCCATCTGCTAAATTGATCAACCTTTATGGTTCATCTGAAGTTTCTGCAAATGCCACTTACTACGATACAAGTTTATTACCAGAAAAAGCAACTAGCGTTCCGATCGGTCGTCCTATTAATAACACTCAAGTTTACATATTAGACCGTCATTTACAACCAACTCCTGTAGGAGTCTGGGGTGAATTGTACATCGGCGGCGATGGATTAGCGAAGGGTTATTTGAATCGTCCTGAACTAACCGCAGAACGGTTTATTGATAACATCTTTGTATCGGGAACTAAGCTTTACAAAACTGGCGATCTAGGGCGTTATTTGCACGATGGTAATGTCGAATATTTAGGCCGCCGTGACGAACAAGTAAAAATCCGAGGTTTTCGAGTTGAGTTAGGAGAAATTGAAAGTGCGATAGTGCAACATCCAGATATTCGAGAATCTGTTGTCATTATTCGGGATGATACACAAGGCGATAAACAGTTGATTGCTTACATAGTAACAGATGAACCAAACTTAGTTTCACAACTGCACGGTTACTTGCTTCTTAAACTACCAGATTACATGATACCGTCTGCTTTTGTAGTGCTAGATGCGATACCGCTAACACCAAATGGTAAAGTAGATAAGCGATCGCTTCCAACTGATAATCTGCTCCGATCGAACTCCACAAAATCCTTTATTTCACCCAGAAATCTTTCCGAATTAGGCTTGGTAAAAATTTGGGAAAATCTGCTGGCTATTAACTCAATTGGAGTTACAGATAACTTTTTCGAGTTAGGAGGTCACTCCTTTTTAGCTGTACGCTTAATGGCTCAAATTTACGAACGGTTCGGACACAACCTTCCCCTATCTATTTTGTTTGAAAATCCAACAATTGAAAAACTCGCTAAAATTGTCAGCCAACCAACAAATTTGAGTTCTGGTTCCCCGTTGGTAGCTATTAATGCTTCGGGTGTGAGGACTCCTTTCTTTTGCGTACACGCCGCCGGAGGAGATATCCTTGCTTACCTAAACTTGGCAGATAAAATCGGTGGAGAGCAACCATTTTACGCCTTGGAACAGTCCCCTAACTCGGTCGAAGTTGAACCTAAATCAGTAGAAGAAACAGCAGCTTATTACCTCCAAGAAATTCGCACAGTGCAACCGGAAGGGCCATATCTTTTAGGAGGTTGGTGTTTTGGTGGTGTGGTTGCTTTTGAGATGGCGCAACAATTACAAAAACAAGGTCAAAAAGTGGATTTGTTAGTGGTAATTGACGCTATTTTGCCAGAAACAGTTATTCAACCAACAAAAGATGATGATGCTAAGTTTTTAATCCGGTTAGCTGAGTCAGTTAAAAACTGGTTCGGTATTGATTTTTCAGTCTCCTACGAGGAAATGCGATCGCTACCGTTAGATGAGCAATTTCAGTTATTGAATAGAAAGGCAAACTTCATCGTCAGCGACACGGAGATGGCGCAGTATATTCGCGATTACAAGGTTTTTAAATCTCACGTTCAAGCCATGCGAGATTATGTTCCCTGCGTTTATCCTCACAAAATTACGTTGTTTCGAGCTCACGATAAAATTGAGCATGATTTTGAAAGTACGGAGTTTCATAGCGATGATTTATTGTTAGGTTGGGGCAAATGTTCCCAGCAAGCGATCGAAGTTATTGAAGTTCCGGGAAATCATTTCTCCATGTTTGCTGAACCTCACATACAAAAATTAGCTGAGCAATTGAAATTTTGTCTCGATCGATTAGTTAGTTATCCAAAGTAAGGATATCCCCGACAAAAAGCCCTTGCCATTCGCCTATTTGTGAAAGTAGTGACAGTCGTCATTACAGCTAATGGCGAATAATTGGCAGACTGAGAGTTACCGTTGTTTCCTTTTGATACACACTGGTAATAGAGAACTCTCCTCCCGCCAGTTCGACAATTTTTTTGACGATTTTTAAGGCCAAACCGATGCCCTGTTGCTCATAGGTTTTCCGCTCAAACTGCATGAAAGCACCGATTTTAGCAATTTGGTCTTCTGTCATGCCTCGCCCTGAGTCATATACAGATAATTTCAACATATCCCCTACCACTTCACTACTAACTTTAATAGTTGTCTCTGGTGAGGAGAATTTCAGCGCATTATCAACTAATTCATGGAGAATAGTTGATAGATATCGCTCTGATATACCGATATCTGCTTCCTCAAGCGCCAACATCAAATCGTTGTGACGATTGAGTGTCTGAGCATGGGATTTCAACGCGGCTTCAATGGCAGAAGCTGAAAATTTAGTCCCGGTAAATTCGATTTTCTGCTGCCGATTTGCTGATAGTTCTAGTTCTAAATAAATCAGGAATTTTTTCGTTAAACTTTCTAGGCGACGGGCGGATTGATCCGCCCAGCTTAACATCTCCCGGACTTCAGAAATATCTATTTCTTCGAGATCGTCCTTGAGCAACCCGATTGTGCCTAAGATGCCATTGAGGGGCGTATTCAGTTCGTGAGATAGACTAGAGGCTAAGTTGCCACGCAATTCATTGAGGGTACTTTCCAAGACACTGATGGTATTTTCTTGGATATCGTATAAGGTCTGGATATTGTCATACTGTTGCTTGATTCTGAGCATAGAATGCACGCGAGCACGCAGTTCAATTCCATTAACGGGTTTACTAATGAAGTCGTCAGCTCCGGCAGTTAAACAATAGGCAAGGTCTGATTTGGAGTTTAATGCTGTCACCATAATAATGGGGACGGCTTGCCATTTTGACAGAGCTTTAATTTGCCGACAAACCTCGATGCCGTCTATTCCCGGCATCATCACATCCAGCAAAATCAGATCGGGTTCAAATGTGTCAAGATACTCGAGCGCATCATGACCATTAGCAGCGTAATACAATTGATAATCTTGCTCTGATAACAGAGTTTCAATCACATCAAAATTATCAGGTTCATCATCAACAATTAAAATAGAGCATTGAGACATAGTTGTAAGAGCAGTTCTAAAATGTATAAGGTTGGGTGGGAGTATGAGAACGTTGTCAGTTATGCTGCCAAAGTGATTTCAAAAATAGCTCCTCGCGGTTGATTATTTCTGACACAAATTGCACCGCCATGTGCCTCAACGACCATTTTGCAAAAAGCTAAACCTAACCCTATTTGAGGTATATCCGACATCAGAGTTCCAATCTCGTATTTCTCAAAAATCTTCTCCCGGAATGTCTCAGGAACACCCGCCCCCGAGTCAATCACCTGAATTTTAGCATCGCCAGATGTAAGAAATTCTAGATTTACTATGATTTGACTATTGGATGGGGAAAATTTAATGGCATTGGAGAGGAGATTATCCAGCATTCGATGGATCATGGTGGCATCGATAAAAACTTTTCTAGTGGTGTCGGGTGGTAATTGGGGGATCAACAACTGATTTTTTTGAGCGGCGATCGCTTCAAAGTTTGATATGGCAGATTGTATCAGCTCGCGGAGATCGACCTCTGTACAACAGAGACGAATTTTACCTGATTCGAGTAACGCAATTTGCAACAAATCATCAATTAATACCTGTAATGCTTTGGCTGACGAGTAAATTCGAGCCAGTTTGGTTTGTTGGGTTTCTCTGGGATAGTCTATGCTTTTTAAGAGTTCCAAGCCTAGCAAGACACCAGCCAAGGGATTGCGTAAATCATGGACTACCATTTTAACCATATCTTCCCGCAATTTGAGTAAGGTTTGCAGGTCGTCATAGTGATGCTTAATTCGCAGCATTGAATGGACGCGAGCACGCAGTTCAATAGCATTGACAGGTTTAGTGATGAAGTCGTCGGCTCCCGCAGTTAAACAATAGGCAAGGTCTGATTTTGAGCTTAAGGCCGTTACCATTACGATCGGCACGGCTTGCCATTTTGACATGGCTTTGATTTGCCGACAAACTTCGATGCCGTCTGTTTCCGGCATCATCACATCCAACAAAATCAGATCGGGATTGAATGTGTCCAGGGATGCGATCGCCTCTTGACCGCTAGCTGCATAATGCAATTGATAGTCGGGATCGCTCAAGAGGGTTTCAATTACATCAAAGTTATCAGGTTCATCATCAATGATTAAAATCGATGGTTTATTCATGGGTTATCTTTGATGAGAAGCTAAAAGCTGTTGAATGGTGGTTGCCAATTGTTTCAGCTTAACGGGTTTGGTGAGGTAATCATTGGCTCCCGCCGCCAGACAACGATCGCGATCGCTCGTCATCGCTAAGGCCGTCAGTGCTATGATCGGCACATTGACAGAGTTGGGAGCGCTGCGGATATGGTCTATAGCTTCTAGACCATCCATACCAGGCATTTGAATGTCCATCAGAATTAAGTCGGGATTTTCGGAATTAGTCAGAGCGATCGCTTCCGCTCCATTTTTTGCTAAGAGAATACGATAGCCTTTAGCTTTCAGGTAACTCGAAACTGTACTGATATTAGCTTCGTTGTCTTCTGCTAGCAAAATTAACGGTAATGCTTTCTCTTGGGCCTCGTTGGATTCGATGGAGGGTGGACTGTGAGATTCCACATCGGGAGAGGATGACGAAGTGTCAGTATAGAGAAGGTCAATTGTAAAACAACTACCGACCCCTACCTCGCTGGTGAGCCCCACTTGCCCGCCGTGCAGTTCCACAATCCGTTTCACCAAAGCTAACCCTAAGCCAGTCCCTGCATATTTACGATTTAAGGCACTATCGATTTGGATAAATGGCTGAAATAGCTTATTGATATGTTCTTGGGCGATACCAATACCTGTATCAATAATGGCAATTCGCAGATAATCCCTCACTTCTAACCCCTCTGCTTGTGCTTGCAGAGAGGAAGCGGGGGAGATGGGGAGCGGGGGAGCGGGGGAGATGGGGAGCGGGGGAGCAGGGGAGCGGGGGAGCGAGGGAGCGGGGGAGATGGAAGACGGAAATCTCTCCGATGTTCCTGTACCCCCCTGCTCCGATGCTCCTGTACCCTCCTGCTCCTCTACTCCTGTACCCTCCTGCCCCTCTGCTCCCCCGCCCCCCTGCTCCCCATCTCCTCTGCCCCCCTGCCCCTCTGCTCCCCCGCTCCCCTGCCCCTCCGTCCGCCTTTGACGGCTCACTTCCAGAGTGATATGTCCTCCCTCTGGGGTGAATTTAACAGCGTTATTGAGTAGATTGATTAAGACTTGGCGGATGCGCCTTTCATCCACCCATAAGTCCGGTAAATTGAGGGGAATTTTAATGTCTACCTGAAGGTGTTTTTGTAAAGCTTGTTGTTTAATAAAAGCCAGACTAGATTGACACAAATAATTGATAGAAACTGAGGTATATTCCAGCTCCATTTGACCGGATTCAATTTTGGCGATATCTAAAATATCATTGATTAACTCTAGTAAGTGAGTGCCACTATGCTCAATAGTTTCTAAAGCTTTAATTTGGGATTCGTTGACAATCCCAAAAACTCCATCTTGTAGCCCCTCAGTCATGCCCAAAATCGCATTCAGAGGAGTGCGGAGTTCGTGGCTCATGTTGGCAAGAAATTCGTCTTTGAGGCGGGTAGCGCGGATTAGTTCGGCATTCGTCCGCTCTAGCTGCTGTTCGTATTCTTTGTAAACTCGCATATCCCGCATAATGGTTGAGAAAAATTCCACTTCTCCGTGAGGAGATCTATGAGCTAGGAGCAATTGAGACACTGGAATTTGTTGATTTTCAGCATCTAGCAATACATTTTCTCCCAGCCAGCTTCCTTTGGCGATCGCAATCGTTATAGCCTGCTGTTCGAGCATTTCCACAGCCCACTGGGGATGGTAATCAGCCGCGTTTTGCTGAGTAACTACGGCATCAGCATCAAGCCCCCGCAGTTTTTTAAGGGCGCTATTATTCCAGATCGCGTTACCTGTTAAATCAGCAATGAGGATGTAATCAGTTGACGCTTCTAGGATAGCAATGAGGCGGTTTTGGGCTTGCTCTAAACGTTTGCGTTCAGTAATGTCCTGAGCATTGCCAATGATCTGCTTAACTTGACCATTAGCATCGCGACTAAAGACAGAATCTCGACTGTGGAGCCATCGCCATTCCCCATTGCTATGTCTCATCCGATATTCAGTATCAATAATTTCCCCATCCTGAGCCATGCTTATTTGCTCAGAGTAAGCTGGTAAGACGGATCTCAGATCGTCGGGGTGCATTAAATTTTGGGTGAAATTAATTCCCATCGCCTGAATCACTTCAGGTTGATAGCCCAAGATAGAGCTAATTTCATGATTGACATAAACATTACGCTGTGTTTGCAGATCGTAAAGATAAAGAATATTAGGCGATGAGTCGGCAATTTTTTGAATAAAACGCTGGCTTTCTTGTAGAGCAAGCTCGGCTTGTTTGCGATCGCTAATATCGACTACTACACAAATAGTTTGATCTCCTGAGTCTGGGAGAAATGCCATTCCGATCAGAACAGAAATGCGACTACCATCCTTACGGTAGTATTCCTTTTCCCAAGGCTCGATCGCTCCAGATCGCATCAGGCGCTCCATTGCTGCAAAATCAGCAGGCAGATATTCGGTAGGAGTCAAGGTATCCCAATGGATGATCGTTCCCGCGTCTAGTTCCTCTCTGCTGTAGCCCACCATTTTTAAGAAGCGATCGTTGGCATCGAGAATGTTACCCTGAAAATCGGCAAAGATCATGCCAACTACACTGGACTCAAACACTCGGCGGAAACGGATTTCACTGTTTTGCAGAGCGATTTCAGCTTGTTTGCGATCGGTAATATCCTGAATTTGGGAAACAAAATAAAGAGGTTTTCCGTAGACATCTCTCACCAAAGAGACACTTAACAATCCCCAAACTAATTGCCCCTGTTTAGTAAAATAACGCTTTTCAATGTTATAGCTGTTAATTTCTCCTGCTAATATTTGGTTAGCAAATTTTAGATTATTTGCTACATCGTCAGGGTGAGTAATTTCCTGAAATCGTAAGTCCAAGAGTTCGGCTTCGGTATAGCCTAAGAAATTACATAGGGAAGCATTTACTTTGAAGTATTTACCTTCAGGAGAAACCAGACACATACCAACTACTGTATTATCAAATGCCTTACGGAATCGTTCTTCACTTAACTGTAGGGCTTCCTCTGTCTGTTTGCGTTTGCGAATATCAATTAAAACACCGCTCGACATTGTAGCCTTACCGTTTCGATCGAAATTGAGACTGGATATATCGTATACCCACACCCAACTGCCATCGGCGGCCACCATTCGATATTCCAGTTCGCAGTTGTTTTGATTTTGAATTGCATCATTAAATAGTTTTTCAGCCTTGACAACATCTTCGGCATAGACGTGATTTCTCCAAAAATCAGGTTCACTCAGCCAAGCTTCAATCGGGTATCCTAATAACTCTTCTGCTTTGTCGCTCACAAACGTAAACCGATTATTGTTAAGGTCATATTCCCAAACAACGCCATTTACAGATTGAATCAGAGAGTAATAATTTTGGCGCGACTTTGCTAATTCAGCTTCTACCTGTATGCGATCGCTGATATCTGTTAAGGTGCCGATATAACCGATCGTCCTACCCGCAGCATCGATTTCCTGTGCCACTTGGACATAGAACCAATTAACGCTACCATCTGGGCGCAGATGCCTACCTTCACTGTGATGGAGGAGGTATTGTCCTGAAGTAGATTGAGCATAACTTTCAGCATATTTAGCCAGCAAAAAATCGCGTTCCTCTGGATGTAGCGCTTCCATCCATCCCCTACCCAAGGCAGATTCTTTGGGTCTACCAGTCATTTCACTCCAGCGATCGCTAACATAGACACAGTTTAAAGGCGAATCAAACCGGAAAATAGCCACCGGAGCAGCAGCAGCTAAGGTAGCATAACGGCGTTCGCTTTCCCGCAGTGCTGCTTCTGCCAGTTTGCGCTGGGTGATGTCAGTATCGGAACCGCTCATGCGAACAATTTCACCTGACTCATCCCGCAAACCTTGAGCACGATTGAGTACCCACATATAGCTATTATCTTTGCGTTTTACCCGATACTCGACTTCAAAGAACTCTGTTTTGCCAGCAAAGTGATCGTCAACAGCAGCCATCACGCGATCGTAGTCATCGGGATGTATTCGGCTTAAGCACTCATCAGGGGAATTGGGAATTTCATCATCAGTGAAACCGCGCATCTGCTTCCACCGGCTGGAAAAGAAAATTTGGTTAGTTTTTAGATTCCAATCCCAAATGCCGTCGTTAGAACCTTTTAAAGCTAACTGCCACCTTTCTTCACTAGCGTGCAGAGCAGCAGTGCGCTCTTCAACTTTGGTTTCCAACTCTTGGTTTAACTGCTCTAGTGCCTGAGTAGCTTGTTGGCGTTCAATGGCAATGCCAGCAATATTTGTTGCTAGAGCAACCACTGACAATTCTTGTTGATTTGGTGTATGAATGTGGCGATGATAAACAGCAAATGTCCCCAAAACTAGACCATTATTGCTGATTACAGGTACTGACCAACAAGCTTGCAATCCATGTTCTAAAGCTAATTCTTTAAAATTTTGCCAGAGCGGATCGGTGGCAATATCAGAAACAATCACGGTTTCCTGGCGAAAAGCTGCGGTTCCACAGGAGCCAACTCCTTCACCGATCGCAACACCATCGATCGCTTGCAGGTAAGCAGCCGGCAATTGAGCCGCAGCCCCAAGATGCAATTTGCCATCGCGATCGCACAGCATAATCGAACAGATAGCATCCACCAGTTGCGTCTCCATTGCTTGTAATAGAGTCTCCAAAATCTCTCCTAAAGGTTCTGCCTTGGCGATTCTTTCTAAGATGGCATTTTGGATTTTCAGTTGTGATTCTGCTTGCTTGCGCTCAGTAATATTTATACTGGTGCCCACAATCCGACAAATCCGGGACGAGGCATCTCGAATCGGGTTGAGTGTGGTCATCCACCAGGTAGGTACTTCTCTGAAGATTAGGCATTCCTCATAGGTGATAGGAACTCCTGCTTGGATACAATCGACATAGCGTTGGCGTACTTTTTTCCCAGGTGAAGTTCCTCGGATCTCTTGATTTGATTTCCCCGTTAATCTTTCCGCAGTGGGGTTATAACCTATAAATCTAAACTCTCCATCCTCTAAAACATCAACTGTAAAAATTGCCTGTTCTACGCCTTCATAGATACTGCGTAAAAATTGTTCGTTCTCTTGTAAAACTGCTTGTGTTTGTTTAAGCGCAGTGCGATCCTGGGTAGTAACTACAACTCCTGAAATCTTGCCATCTAGTTCGATATAGGGATAATAGGTGACTTTAATAAATCTGCGACCAGCATTTTGATAGTCAAACCATGCCTCGTATTCTTGAACTTCCCCAGCCAGACATCGATCGAAATGTGGCTGAATTATGGTCTTAAATACTGTTTCACCATGCAAATGGGCGACGGAATGCCCAACGATGTCTCCCCATTGTTTCTGAGTCCGATCTAAATAGGCTTGGTTGACTAACCGATAGATATAGTTATTATCCAAGAGGGCAATACCATCTGTCATGGTAGAAACCACTCGTTGATACTGGTAGAGAATAGCTTCTGCCTCTTCGCCTTCGCTTAACTGTAAAACAGTTTGTGTCAAAATCTCAGTTAAGATATCCTTGGTGAGCAGACCAATTATGCGATCGCCATTAAGTACGGGTAAATGGCAAATTTGATGCTGTTGAAATAATGTTAGGACAGCCTTGATATCGCTCAATGCAAAGTCTTGGACGGTAATGACTGGATGGCTCATTACCGACTGAATTGGCAACTGGTCTAAGGGTGTGGACTGGGTAATAATCCGCACAATATCTCGCTCAGTTACAATTCCTACCAAGCCACTATTCTCAGGGTGCGTACCGCTGCTTTCTACCACTAATACATAGCTGCAACCAGCCTCTCTCATCGAGGCGATCGCTGCCATCACAGTCAGATCCGGTGAGACCATGAGTGGATTGGGCGCGATCGCGGATAATAAATCTTTTTGGACTAGGGGAATGGAAATACTTATCATGGCTTGTGGGTATCTGATTGAGCAAGAAGTCTCCCGCCATCATCTTTACTCTTGGGACTTCGCGATCGCTATAACTAACCCCTACGATCGGAGGATCGTTATTGAGGGGCTAAAAGTTGTTGAATAGTAGCTGCCAATTGCTTCAACTTAACAGGTTTGCTAATGTAATCATTGGCCCCCGCAGCCAGACAACGATCGCGATCGCTACTCATCGCTAAGGCGGTCAGTGCTATGATCGGCACCTTCACCAACTTAGGATCGAGACGGATTTGCTGCATAGCTTCTAGACCATCCATCCCCGGCATTTGAATGTCCATAAGAATTAGATTAGGGTTTTCCGACTTAGCCAAGGCGATCGCTTCCTCTCCATTTTTTGCTAACACAATGCGATAGCCTTTAGCTTTCAGGTAACTGGAAACTGTACTAATATTAGCTTCGTTATCCTCTGCTAGCAAAATTAAAGGCAATGCTTTCTGTTGGGCTTCGTTGGGTTCGAGGGAAGATGAGCTCTGGGATTCTACCTCAGCAGAGGATAGCTCAGCAGAGGATAGCTCAGCAGAGAATAAAGCACCAGCAGTGCTAGGAAGATCGATTGTAAAGCAACTTCCAAACCCCACATTACTTGTTAGTCCCACCTGCCCGCCGTGCAGTTCGACAATGCGTTTGACCAAGGCCAGCCCCAAGCCTGTCCCATCATATTGTCGGTTAAGGGCGCTATCGATTTGGATAAAAGGCTGGAACAGTTTGTTGATATTTTCTGGGGCAATGCCGATGCCTGTATCTATGATGGCAATTCGCAGGTAATCCCTCACTTCCCTATCTCCCCCATCTCCCCCATCTCCCCCATCTCCCCCATCTCCCCTGCCCTGCCCCTCTGCTCCCCCGCTCCCCTGCCCCTCCGTCCGCCTTTGATGACTGACTTCTAGGGTGATGCGTCCTCCCTCTGGGGTGAATTTGACGGCGTTATTGAGCAGGTTGATCAAGACTTGGCGGATGCGCCGTTCATCAATTAATAAGTCGGGTACATTGGTTGGTAGTTTAATCTCTAGCTGAAGGCGTTTTTTCAGAGCTTGTTGTTTGATAAATGCCAGACTGGATTGACAAAGACGACTGATTGAAACTGAGGTATATTCCAGTTCCATTTGACCGGATTCAATTTTGGCGACATCTAAAATGTCGTTGATTAACTCTAACAAGTGAGAGCCACTGCGCTCGATGGTTTGTAAAGCTTTGATTTGGGGGTCGTTGACGATGCCAAAAACTCCATCTTGTAGCCCTTCAGTCATGCCCAAAATCGCGTTCAGGGGAGTGCGGAGTTCGTGGCTCATGTTGGCAAGAAACTCGTCTTTGAGGCGGGTGGCGCGGGCAAGTTCTTCGTTAGATATAGCGAGTTCTTGGTTGCGCTCAGTGATTTGCTGTTGGGCTTGTTGTCGTTCGAGCAGTTCTTCCTGCAACTGCTCAAATAGGCTAGCTTGCTGAATTGCGATCGCCAATTGGTTAGCAATTTGTTGCAAGAGTTGCGCTTCTGACTCTTCCCATACTCGTTTTTCTCCACAAGCATGAACGACTAACACCCCCCAGAGTTTGTTGGTTCCCTCTGGGGCAATCCACCTATGATTTTCGCTGCCTCGGACTTCTTGCAGGATAGGTGCGACGATTTTGGACTGAATTTGACCTTCAATTGAGTATTCCAACAGGCAATTTGTCCAGATATCAGTCATCACATCGGGGACAATACGAGGGTTCCCCTGCCAATAGTATTCCAAGATTTCTTGAGACCAGCTTTCGTTATTCCAGTGGCGCTCCTTGAGTGCTATAAACTCACTAGATACAGCTTCTTCTACAATTTGACTTCTGCCATCACCAAATAGCCGGAACACGATGATCCGATCGCCTCGCAAGATTTCTTTGACTTGCTGAGTCACGGTCGCCAAAATTTGCTTAATATCCAAGGATTCGCGAATTTGCTGGACGATCGCTCCTAAAGTTCGCTGCCTTTGCAATTGTAAAGCGATCGCTTCTTCTGCTTGTTTGCGGATGACTAATTCCGATTGCACTTGTTCGTAGAGGTCAGCCTGCTGAATGGCGATCGCTAACTGGTTGGTAATTTCCTGAATAAAATTAATTTCCGTCTGTTGCCAATGTCGCGGACTTGAACATTGGTGAATGCAGAGTAAACCCCATAACTCTTTTCCACCCAGCAAGGGCAGGATCAAGTTTGCCCGTACCTGAAACTGTGATAAAATATCCTTGTGGCAATCTGATAAAGTGGCGTTCTGAATATCATCGGTAGCTTGAATTCGCCCTTGTTGATATAGTTCGGAAAACTGTTCGCCGAAACAGCGATCGTGAACTCTAATTTCTAGGACTGACATAAATTCTGCGGCTACAGATTCAGAGACGAATTCACCATCATTGAAGCCAGACTCACGATTAAACTTGAAAATGCCGACTCGATCTGCTTGCAAAAATCGACGAATTTCCTGAGTAGCAGTCTCAAAAATAGTCTGTAAATCTAGGGATTTTCGGATTCGCCCAGTTATTTCTCGTAGTAGCGTTTCTCGCTGGGCCTGTTGTTGAATGATCTGCTCGGCTTGTTTGCGATCGGTGATATCTTGAAACATCCCGACCACACCAATAACATTATCTGCCCAGTCGAGCAGGGGAGCTTTGTGGGTTTCAATCAATCTTTGTTCGCCACTGGGTAGGATCAAGGTTTCTTCGATCCCTAAATCACCTTCACCAGATTCCATCACGCGCCGATCGCTAGCACGATAGGCGATCGCTTGGGCTTCTATTGGTGAAAGCTCAAAATCAGTTTTACCAATAATATCGCTGGTCAAAGTCAAGCTTAGGCTTTTAGCTAACTGATGATTGCATCCTAAAAAGACAGACTCTCGATTTTTCCAAAATAAGGGCAGAGGGATAGTATCGAGTACCGTTTGCAAAAACTGCTGCGATTCCTGCAAAGCTTTCTCCGCCTGTTTGCGATCGCTGATATCAACTAATACACAAATGGTTTGATCCTCTGAACCGGGAAGGAGTGCGGCTCCCATCAGAACAGAAATCCGGCTACCATCCTTACGGTAGTATTCTTTTTCCCAAGGAGCGATCGCACCATGCTGCATCAGGTGTTCCATCGCTGCAATATCGGCGGGGAGATATTCGGGAGGGGTCATTGCATCCCAATGAATTATCCCAGCATCTAGTTCCTGTTTGGTGTAGCCAACCATCTGCAAGAAGCGATCGTTGGCATCAATAATCTTCCCTTGAAAATCGGCAAATACCATGCCAACGATACTGGAATCAAATACTCGCCGGAAGCGAATTTCACTGCTTTGCAGGGCAAGTTCAGTTTGTTTGCGATCGCTAATATCCGATAAAATTCCCTGGATACTAACCAATACTCCTTTAGCATCGATCGCGGGTGTGGCACTGGTTCTCACCCAGACATAATTGCCATCTCGGTGGCGATGTCGGAACTCAGAATTACTTGACTTTTTACCAACTTTGACATTCTGCCCGTAATCGTTAGCCACCAAAAGACGATCTTCTGGATGCACGAGATCCATAAATGGCTTCCCAATCCATTCGCTCTCATCCCAGCCAAAGATAGTCTTGAATTGGGGTGAGAGGTAAACAAGTATGCCATCGGTTTGACATGACCAAATCACATCGTTGCCCTCTTCTACCAATCGCCGGAATTTAGTTTCACTCTCTGCTAATTGGGCTTCTATTTGTTTGCGATCGCTGATATCGCGACAGATACAAATTAATAATCCATCGTCTGTGAGGGTGAGGGAAAGCCCTTCGGTAAAAGTAGAACCATCTTTGCGGGTGGCGATCGCTTCTCCTTGCCAAGCGCGATCGCGTCCCAGCATGGGAAAGACTTCCCGCTCAAACCGTTCTAACTCCTCTGGGGAATACAAAGATTTCCAGGTTTTGCCTACCAGTTCTTCAGGGTGTTTGTAGCCAAATAGTTCTAGATGGGCTTGATTCAAATAGAGGTAGCCCTCTCCTTGCATAATCCCAATGCCATCGATCGCTGCTTCAATGGCTGCTAGTTGCTGGGTCATAGCCTGCTCTGTCTGTTTGCGATCGGTAATGTCTTGAATCAGAGCCAGGATATAATTCTGTTCGTCCTTGCTCGATAGCATAGAGGTAGAAATGGAGATAGTGCGTTTCTGTCCATCTTGACGCTGGATTTCCCTTTCTTGGGCGATGATGCTTTGCCCTTCTCGCATCTGTAGCAAGCAAGCGATCGCCACTTGTTGAGCTTCTGGATTCAGGTATAAGGTTTGATACCACCCCAGACGGTTAATTTCGTCTAAGGTGTAGCCTGTAATAGCTTGCATTTGCTGATTCCAGACTGTGAAGTGGATAAAGGGAAATTCCTCAACTTCATGGAAAACGCACAGCCCTTCTGCCATGTTTTCTACAATTTGTTGACGGAAAGTATTTTCCTGCTGGAGCGTTTCTTCAACCAATTTGCGGGCGGTAATGTCGAAGCGAATAGCGAGATACTGAAAAGGTCGTCCGCCTTCGTCCAAAAAAGGAACAATGGTGCTGGCAACCCAGTAAATACTACCGTTTTTAGCGCGATTGCAAACTTCACCGCGCCAAATCTGACCCCTGGAAATGATGCCCCACAGGTTTTGGAAAAAATCTGGGGAATGGTAGCCAGAGTTGACCAGGCTATGGGTATGACCGAGCAGTTCATCGCGGGAGTAGCCAGAAATTTCGCAGAAGCGATCGTTAACGTAGGTAATCGCTCCTTTAATATCGGTGATGACGACAATCGCAGATTGATCGAGGGCGAGTTTGAAAGCGGAAAGTTCTTGAATTAACTGTTGTCGTTCGATTTCTGCTTGTTTGCGATCGCTAATATCAAAGTTAACCCCAATCATGCTCTGAGGATTGC
Organism: Kamptonema formosum PCC 6407; assembly: GCF_000332155.1. Lineage (GTDB taxonomy): Bacteria > Cyanobacteriota > Cyanobacteriia > Cyanobacteriales > Microcoleaceae > Kamptonema > Kamptonema formosum. Next base: position 1,027,408 of record NZ_KB235898.1, read on the forward strand.
CTTGGGCATCTCGTGCCACCACTCCATAAGCTTTAATAAAGTGGATGCTGCCATCGGGATGCACGACTCGAAATTCAGTATCAAATTCAGCCTCTCCTAATACGGCTTGCTGGATTAATGTTTCATTGGAGAGGCGGTCATCGGGATGTAGCCCATTCGCCCAAATGTCGTAGACCACACGGGAATCAGATGATTTTGTGACTCCATAGAGTTCGTACATCCGTTCATCCCAAAGGAGGGCGTTTTGTACAATGTTCCATTCCCAACAGCCAATCGCCGCAGATTTGAGCGACAAGGCCAGACGTTCCGATAGTTTCTGCCGTTCGAGTTCAGCTTGTTTGCGATCGCTAATATCAAAGTTGATCCCAAACATACTTTGGGGATTGCCTTGGGCATCTCGGATTACCACGCCATTGCCTTTAATAAAGCGGATGCTGCCATCAGGATCTACGATTCGATACTCGATATTGTATTCTGCCTGTCCCAAGACAGCTTCGTGAAGTAATGTTTCCGTGGAGATGCGATCGTCGGGATGTAGCTTGTTGGCCCACATTTCGTAGGCTATAGGGCAATCAAAGGATTTGGGGATACTAAATAGTTCGTACATCCGCTCATCCCCAAATAGGATGTTCTGTGCAATGTCCCATTCCCAACAACCGATCGCGCCAGATTTGAGTGACAATGCTAGGCGATCCGATAGTTTTTGTAGTTCAGCTTCAGCTCGTTTGCGATCGCTAATATCTTTGGCGATGCCTAAAAAGCCGATAATTTCGCGATTGACATCTTTGAGGGCGGTGATGGATAGCCACACAGGAAATTGATACCCATCCTTGCGGATATAGCTCCATTCTTCTTCGCTGACTATACCTTGGCGGGCTTTGGCAACAAACACCTCAAAGCCAGGAGGAATATCTTGCCCCAGTTCAACAGAGAGCAATGCTGCCCGAGCGATTACCTCGTTGATATCGTGGAGGCGTGCGGGGGTAACTTTGCCTACCATTTCGGCAGCACTGTAACCCAGCATCCGTTCGGCACCAGCATTAAAGGTCTGGATGATGCCATTGGGGTCAGTGGAGATGATGGAATAATCGGCACCATCGAGGATAGCGCGTTGCAGGCTGTTGACTTGCCAAAGCTCTTGGGTGCGTTCTTGAACTTTGGCTTCTAGCTGTTGGTTGAGTTGGTGCAGTTGTAGTTCAGCCTGTTTGCGATCGCTAATATCTCGAATCATAAACAGGGCTTCATTTTCGCCGCTCTTGACAACTCTCACTTCTTCATATTGGAGGCGACCCTCAATCTGTACTTCTTGCTCGTAAACTTGTAACTCTCCTGTCTGTAAGGCTTGGTGTAAGTAGTGTAGATGTCGGGCTGCAATGTCTGGTGGCACGATGTCCACTATCGCTGAACCAGCAGTATCGAAATCTGGGGGGAGAAAGTCTATCTCGCGATTGGGTGTCACGCCCCCCTGATAGATACCATTGACATCAGTGCGAAACATGAAATCGGGAATTGCTGCTAATATGGCTCGGCTTTGGGCTTCGCTCTGGATCAGGGCGGCTTCGGTAAGTTTGCGATCGCTAATATCTCGTACCAGTGCTAAAACTTCGTCTTTGCTATAGGGGACAACCCGTACTTCTTCGATTTGTTTTCTGCCATCAATGCAGAGTTCTTGTTCGTAAATCTGGATAGAATTCATTTCTAGCGCCCGTTGGATAAAATCCATGCGTTTTTGTGCCTGTTCGGGAGGCAGGCTGGTAGACACATGGGTGCCCACGATCTTAGGCAAATTACCCAATACGTGAAAGCTAGAATATGTGGTGACAAATTCTAGGTAAATGCCTGCGCGATCGATCCGCATGATCAAGTCAGGGATGGCAGTAATTAAGGCTCGGCTTTGCGCTTCGCTCTGGATTAGGGCTGCTTCGGTAAGTTTGCGATCGCTAATATCTGTCACCGTGCCTACATAGCCAATTACTTGCCCTTCGACATCCAGTTCAGCAACAGACTGTCCATATACCCACGTCACCCCACCGTCGGAGCGTTGAAAGCGATATTCGAGCTGGAAGGGACGATTTTCCTGAATAGATTGCTGCCATTCAGTGGCGATCGCTTCGCGATCGTCAGGGTGTAGCCCTTGTCGCCATCCTGTGCCAGCGGCGGTTTTGGGGTTAAGCCCGCTGATCTGACACCAGCGATCGTTAACATAGATGCAGTTGCCCTCAGCATCGGTGCGAAAAATCCCCACTGGCGCTGCTTCGACTAGGGTGGCGTAGCGTTCTTCGCTTGCTTGGAGGTGGGCTTCAGCAAGTTTGCGATCGGTAATGTCTGTAACTGTGCCCAAATAGCCGATCGTTTCCCCATTGGCATCTCGTTCGGCGACGGACTGCCCATAAACCCACGTCACTCCACCGTCGGGACGTTGAAAGCGATATTCAAGGAAGAAGGGGCTAGGGGCTAGGGGCTGGGGGCTAGGGGAAGAGAGGGGAGAT